>CAXIAS010000008.1:0-48256 GCA_964022195.1 uncultured Roseobacteraceae bacterium | reverse complement strand
ATGGCTCCAAACATATCAATGATCCGTTTGGTGCGGTAGCTGACGGCGGCATAGACCAGATCGACCCGCACATGACCGCCTTGGACAAATGTATAGCTCGCACACATGCACACGACCAATGCGTTATAGAATTTCAACTCTTCGGACCACCAGCTGACATCATGGCTAAACGACAAACCGAACCCGAGCGATATTTCAGATACCGCGAACACGCGTTGCAAAAAGATGATCATGATCTGCTGCATCACCATCAATAGGCCGGCCCAGGCGAAAAAGCGGCCCACCTTATTGGCGAACCCTTCTAGAACCCGCACGCAGCCCCACATGAACCGGTTGTTCAAAAAGCCGATGATCGACACGATCACGAATACAGTAAAAACGACAAAGAACAGCTCGACCGAGGCGCCATAGTAGATAAAGCGCATCAGCGCTTGCTTGACCTCGAGGTCAACCATTTTGTCGTTGATAAAGGGCACCCAAGACAACCACGACGACGGATGCGTAACCGCGTAACCGAAGTTGTAAAAGCTTTCGATGATATTGGCAAAAAACCAGCCAAAGGCGTTACCGCCCCATGCGTCGACCAATCCCATGTGGTCCCCCCCGAAAATTCGTCGCACCTATGCTGGTGCGTTTTTGACAAAAAGGGGCAGGTAATCCTGCCCCTTTTAATTTTAGATGTCGGGCTTAGCCCATCACGCGGTCACGCTGGGCGCGATACGCGCCTTCGGACTTTTGGATCCAGCCGGATGATGCCGCCATGGAGGCGTTGTAGGAAGCACGCAGACGGTCGTAGATGTCATCACCTGCGAATTCGTCCATGGTTTCCGTGGCAGCAACGCCCATCGCATCCCAGACGCTATCGGGGAATTCCAGAACCTTCACGCCGCCAGCCTGCAAACGCTGAAGCGCTGGACCGTGGTTGTTCATGAATTGGCTCAGGCTCCACTGGTGGGCTTCACCGGACGCGATCTCGATGATCTTTTGCTGTGCGGGCGTCAGGTCATTGAACACATCCAGGTTGGTCGCAACCGAAAGCGCCGCACCTGGCTCGTGCATGCCAGCAGTGTAGTAGAACTTGGTGATCTCTTGGAAACCGGCCTTTTCGTCAGCCCATGGGCCAATCCACTCGGTGCCGTCAATCGCGCCAGACGCAAGCGCCTGATACACTTCAGCACCAGGAAGGTTCTGAACCGATGCGCCCATACGGCCCAGCGCTTTGCCACCCAGACCGGGCATGCGGAATTTCAGACCTTGGAAGTCCTCTGGACCGTTGATCTCTTTGGAGAACCAACCACCAGCTTGTGGACCTGTGTTACCAGCCAAGAAGGACTTGAGACCAAAGATTTCGCCCAGCTCATCGTGGAATGAACGGCCTTCGCCTTGGTAATACCAGTTGCAGGTTTCTTGTGGCGTCATGCCAAATGGCACAGCCGTAAAGAACGCATAGCCAGGGTGCTGGTTGACAAAGTAGTAGTCAGCGCCGTGATACATGTCTGCCTGACCGGATGTCACAGCGTCAAATACTTCGAACGCACCGACCAGCTCGCCGGATGCCTTTAGATCGATAGTGAGCGACCCATCTGACATAGCATTGATCGAGTCAGCAACACGCTGCGCTGAATCGTGCACACCAGCGGCCCCACGGCCCCAAGTTGTGACCATAGTCAACGTGCGTTTGCCCTGCGCATATGCGGGCGCGGCCAACGCAGTTGCCGCAGCAGCCGAGCCGCCAAGAGCCGAATTTTTTAGAAAAGAACGACGATCCATTTAGTTTCCTCCCATTGGACCTCACCCTTAGGTAGCGAATGCACCTTGGGCGAGACGTTTTCGTGACGTCAGCCTACTGCATGATCGGGGCAGGTAAATACGTAGAACTACGTAGCATGGGCACAAACAGCGCGATTTTCCGGCATTTTCAGGCGGTTTTGGGCGCCTAGCGCCACGCATCGTCGGAAATCTGGTAATTGCGCATTGACTGATTCTTCTGGTAACGCTCGCACTATGTCTCGTATTTTTCAGCGCATCCGCGACCTGTTTGACTTGTCTTACGGACAAAAGGTGTTCTTGGTCGCGGCCCTGCCCCTGATCGTGGCTGCGACGTTGATTTCATTGGTCGTGGCCTCGCAATCGCGTGCCTTGGCCGAGCGCGAGATCAAGAGCCTGGAAATGCAACTAATCCAAGCCAAACGTGACGAGCTAAAGAATTACTTATCAATTGCGCGGACTGCCTTCATCAATATCTATGGTGTTGCGGGGCCGTTTGACGACGCCGCCAAACTGGCCGTTACTCAAGACTTGTCATCAATGATCTACGGGCAGGACGGTTATTTCTTTGTCTTTGACTACGAGGGCAACAATCTGGTCGCACCACGCCAGACATTTCTGATCAACAAAAACTGGAGCGGCCTAAAGGACGGCAATGGGATCGAGATAACCGATGAACTGATCCGCATCGCGCGGCTGGGTGGCGGGTATCATGCATTTGACTGGCCCAAACCGTCGACTGGCGAAATTCGGCGGATGATTGTCTATGTAAACGGCTTGCAGGACTGGCGATGGGTTATCGGGACCGGTATATTCGTCGACGATGTGCATGAAACCGTCACTGCCGCCCGCGCCGAGGTCGAGACCCGCATCACCAAGACATCCCTTTATATCGTTATCATCGCTATTGCGGCTCTTGTGGGCGTGTTTGTGTCCGGCATGATCATCAACTTTCGTGAGCGGCGGCTGGCAGATGTCAAGCTCAAGGAACTGACCCAGCGTATTATCGACACCCAAGAAGAAGAACGCGGTCGCGTGGCGCGCGAACTACACGACGGTATCAGCCAGATGCTTGTGGGTGTTCGCTATGCGCTGGATCTTGCGACGCGACGGCTCACGACCAAAGACGACAGGGCGACGGACAGTCTGGCGAAGGGGATCAACGGGCTGGGCGAAGCAATTTCCGAAGTGCGCCGGATTAGCCGTGATCTGCGCCCCGGCGTATTGGATGATCTGGGTCTCGGCCCGGCACTGCAAAGCCTTTGTGACGATTTTTCCAAACGAACCGGAATTCGGACGGATTTTGAAACCGTGGTTTTCCGAAACAGACTGGATGAAGAAGCCCGTATCGCCCTATACCGCATCGCCCAAGAGGCGCTGAACAACATCGAACGCCATTCCGGCGCCGATGCGGTCGAAGTGTCCCTAAAAGGCCAGCGCAATGGCGGGTGTTTGCGCATTTCGGACAATGGCGTAGGGTTCGCGCAACGCAAGGACCCGCGCCGAGCGTCCGGCCTTGGGTTGCGCAATATGCAAGAGCGGATAGAACAACTCGGCGGGTCACTTAAACTCACCAGCGGCGCAAATGGCACCACAATCGTGGCCCTCGTGCCATTAACCCATTTGTTAAATCCTCAGACCACAGGGCAGAAACGACCATGATGACACGGGTATTGATTGTTGATGACCACCCAATGGTCGCAGAAGGTATCCAGTCCATTCTGGAAACCTATGACGATATCCATGTCGTGGGGTCATTGAAGAACGGCCAAGACGCGGTCGACCAGTTGACGGACCTCGCCCCTGATGTGGTGCTGATGGACCTGAATATGCCCGGTATCTCGGGCCTGTCTGCCACCGAAATGATGCGAGAGATAGACCCCGACATCAAGATCGTCATCTTGACCATGCACGACAGCCCCGAATACGTGGCCACTGCCCGCCGCCACGGCGCGCAGGGCTATATTCTAAAAGACGTGCCGACCGAAGAGATTCACGCCGCCATTGCCACCGTAATGACCGGCGCCACCTACCTATGTTCGGGGGCTACAGCCGCGATCCGTCCCGTAAACGGCGACACCCGCGAACCGCTCACTATGCGCGAGCAAACGGTCCTGTTGGAACTGGCCCAAGGAAAGACCAACAAAGACGTCGCCAAGTCACTGGATATCTCGGTTCGAACGGTTGAAACCCACCGGACCAACATCAAACGGAAACTGCAAATCGACAGCACAGCGGGCCTGACCCGCTACGCCTTGGAACATGGGGTTCTACAAGGGACGAGCAGCTAACGCCGCGAAATGTGCCAGAGCGCTAGAATTTCCTAAGGGGCCGACCTAGATTAGACAGGAAACTCAAATAACAGGGCAACCACGCATGACCGATACCTATTCCCCCCCCAAAGTCTGGACATGGGACCAATCAAACGGCGGTCAGTTCGCCTCGATCAACCGTCCTGTTTCCGGGGCAACCCATGACAAGGACCGCCCAGTGGGCAAACATCCGATGCAGCTGTATTCGCTGGCCACACCGAACGGTGTCAAAGCCACGGTGATGCTAGAGGAATTGCTGGCATTGGGGCATTCGGGTGCTGAATACGACGCGTGGCTGATCAATATCGGAGAAGGCGACCAATTCGGGTCCGGCTTTGTGGACGTGAACCCCAACTCCAAGATCCCTGCCCTGTTCGACGAAGACGCGGGCCAGCGCGTGTTCGAGAGCGGCGCGATCCTGCTCTATCTGGCCGAGAAATTTGGCGCCCTTCTGCCTGCATCCGGCCCTGAACGGACCGAAACGTTGAATTGGCTGTTCTGGCTGCAAGGCTCTGCGCCCTATCTGGGCGGAGGCTTTGGCCATTTCTTTGCCTATGCCCCCGAGAAATTCGAATATCCGATCAACCGGTTCGCGATGGAGGCCAAACGCCAGCTGGATGTTTTGGACAAACGGCTGGGTGAGGTCGAGTATTTGGGCGGGGACGACTATTCCATCGCGGACATCGCAACCGCCCCGTGGTATGGCCGCGCTGTCCAAGACAAAGGCTACCCCGGCGCTGGCGACTTCCTTAGCGTGCATGAATACACCAACGTGATCCGCTGGATGGACACGATTTCAGCGCGCCCCGCCTATCAGCGCGGCGCGATGGTTAACAACGCTATGGACAAAGACCTGTCCAAACAATTGCACGAACGCCATGACGCCAGTGATTTTGAAACCAAGACGCAAGACAAAATATTCACTGAATAAGATATCTCATCGCGCGCTCTTCTCTGGGGCGCGCGGCTAGGGTCAACTACCGTCCCGCGTTTGCGATCATTGTAAGTGCTTCTATTACTTCGTTTGGCGTGATCTCTCCGTCTTCATCAATGTCAAAGCGCATAAAGTGATCAACCGCAATGGACCGATTGGGAACGCGACGCGCTCTTAATGTTCCCGCAAAGGCCAATAATTCAACAATTCCGATTTGTCCGTCGCCATTTGTATCCCCAACAGCAAATAACAAATCAATATCGGCGGCAAAATTCGGGTCGGATTGGACACGTTCGGAAGCCGAAATGATGCCGTCCCCATTCAAATCAATTGATAAATACGGCAATGCAGACCTCGCCCGATCAGCTGCGCGAACTTTGAACTGATAGCGTTCTAAAATTTCTGCCGTCAGCACGCCATCTTCAGAAACTTGGTGAAACTGAACAAGGTATTGTTTTAGGGTTTGGTTCAAATCTCTTTGACGAAATGACTGGCGCATCCTGTTGAGGGTTTGAGACAGATTCCGGTCTGTCAGTGCGGCCTTCTCCAAATTCGCAACAAAGTCCGCGGCGTCATTTCCCTCGGCGGTCATTGGCAAAGGCGCCAACCCCACAATGACGCTAACAACAAATAGTGTCTTCTTAAACATCGGTCTCTCCGGTTTCGAATACAACCAAAGGTATATACCAGCAATCTGTCATGATTGTGACCATGGATTCTTGATCAATCAATCTAGGTTGATGTAGTGGTTTGAAATAAAGTTACCCAAACCCCACCCCAAACGACACTTTCTCCAAAATGACTGTTGACCCCCTCTGCACTGCGGCATAAGTTCTGACCACACAAAGAGGACCCGAAATGACTTATGTCGTACTACTAGTGGAGATAACGCGCATGGGCCGGTAACGGTATCGCCATAAGGCTCCCCATGCGCCCCCGAAACTTCGGGGGTTTTTTTGTGACAAATGAACAGATGATTGGCGTAGAGGACGCACGCAAGATGTCAAAAACGATGACCGGCGCAAAAATGATAGTTCAGGCTTTGGTAGACCAAGGTGTGGACACAGTCTTTGGTTACCCCGGTGGCGCTGTCCTACCGATCTATGACGAGATTTTTCAGCAAAACCACATTCAACACATCTTGTGCCGCCATGAACAAGGGGCTGTTCACGCCGCCGAAGGTTATGCGCGGTCAACCGGCAAAGTTGGCGTCGCACTTGTGACATCCGGCCCGGGTGCGACGAATGCGGTCACCGGCCTGACAGATGCATTGATGGACAGCATTCCGATTGTTGTTCTGACCGGTCAGGTTCCGACGTTTATGATCGGGTCCGATGCGTTCCAAGAGGCCGACACAGTCGGCATCACCCGCCCCTGCACCAAACACAACTGGTTGGTCAAAGAAACCGAGACACTGGCGGCGACCCTGCACGAGGCATTCCATGTGGCCCTGTCCGGCCGTCCGGGACCGGTTTTGATCGACATCCCCAAAGACGTTCAGTTCGCCAACGGTAAATACACAGAAAAGCGGGCGCTGAAATCGCATTACCAGCCACCCGTCAAAGGCGACATCAACGCTATCACCGATCTTGTCAAAGCCATCGAAAAGGCCAAGCGCCCTGTGTTTTATACAGGGGGCGGTGTTATCAACTCTGGTCCAGCGGCCAGTCAGTTGTTGCGCGAATTGGTCGATGCGACAGGTTTCCCGATCACGTCAACTCTGATGGGTTTGGGCGGCTACCCTGCATCTGGCGAAAAATGGCTGGGGATGTTGGGGATGCACGGCCTATATGAGGCGAACATGGCTATGCACGGTTGCGATCTGTTGATCAATATCGGCGCACGCTTTGATGATCGCATCACGGGTGTTGTCGACAAATTCAGCCCCAATTCGAAAAAGGCCCATGTCGACATTGATCCGTCGTCGATCAACAAAATCATCCACGTGGATATTCCGATTGTCGGCGACGTTGCCCATGTCCTAGAGGACCTGCTGAAGGTTTGGAAATCACGCGGTCGCAAGACTAACGCTGAAGGCCTGTCCAAATGGTGGGACCAGATCAACGAATGGCGCGGCCTCGACTGTCTGAAATTCGACCAAACTGGTAAAATCATCAAACCGCAATACGCGCTTGAGCGGCTCGAAGCCCTGACCAAAGATCACGATCGCTATATCACGACCGAGGTTGGGCAACACCAGATGTGGGCGGCACAATACCTTCACTTCGATGCCCCGAACCGCTGGATGACTTCTGGTGGCTTGGGGACCATGGGGTATGGCCATCCTGCGTCGCTGGGTGTGCAAATGGCCCATCCCGACAGTCTTGTGATCAATATCGCCGGTGAAGCGTCATGGTTGATGAACATGCAAGAGCTGGGGACCGCAATGCAGTATGGTCTGCCGGTCAAACAATTCATTCTCAACAACGAACGTTTGGGCATGGTGCGCCAGTGGCAGGAACTGTTACACGGCGAGCGATACAGCCAATCCTGGTCCGCGGCCCTGCCCGATTTCGTCAAGCTAGCCGAAGTGTTCGGCGCCAAAGGCATTTTGTGTTCCGATCCGGATGATCTGGATGACGCGATTATGGAAATGTTGAACCACGACGGCCCTGTGCTGTTTGACTGTCTGGTCGAAAAGCATGAAAACTGCTTTCCTATGATCCCGTCAGGCAAACCGCACAACGAGATGATCTTGGGTGAAGACGCCGACACCGCAAACGCAATTCAGGGGGCTGGCGGCGCGTTGGTTTAACCAACGTTCCCAAGTATAGAGGTCTGATATGTCACCACTAAAACTCAAAAAAGGCTCAACCAGCCATTCTGCCTATAACCTGCGCAGTCGTTTCGGCGACGAGGTTGAGCGCCACACGCTGGCGGTTCTTGTTGAAAATGAGCCCGGTGTTTTGGCCCGCGTCATTGGCCTGTTTTCAGGTCGCGGTTATAACATCGAAAGCCTGACCGTCGCCGAGACAGATCACGAAGGCAAGCTGTCGCGTATCACGATTGTTACATCTGGCACGCCACAGGTGATTGAACAGATCAAGGCGCAACTGGGCCGTATTGTAACGGTCCACGACGTGCACGACCTGACTGTAGAAGGCCCCTCTGTTGAACGCGAATTGGCCCTATTCAAGGTCGCAGGCAAAGGCGACGCCCGCATCGAAGCGATCCGCCTTGCGGACATCTTTCGCGCCAGTGTTGTTGACAGCACTTTGACGTCGTTTGTTTTCGAACTGACAGGCACATCTGAAAAGATCGATGCCTTTGCCGACCTGATGCGCCCGTTGGGCTTGGTCGAGGTGGTACGCACTGGCGTCGCGGCCTTGTCGCGCGGCGACTAACCTCGCGATCCATCACCATGATCCGCTTTTGCAGGCGCGGCCCCCTCATTTTAGGGGCCGCCCGCAGAATTTTTGCACCCGCGTTAGGCGCAAGATTGCTTCGCTAAAATCTCGCAAAATGGGATTGGATTTCATGTATTTTGCCGCGACGGATCCGGCGCGTCGGTTGATCCCCCTGACGGGCCAGTCGCCCCGCGCCGGCAATCGGCGCGGGACGCGTGGCTTAGTTTTCTTGTTGCTCTGGCAGCAGACCTGCCTCGGTCGCGATTGCGATTTCTTTGGCATCCAGCAGGCCGTCCCCATTGGCGTCCATCGCCGCAAAGCTATCGACTGTCAGTTCAGGCATCGCGACTTGTAACTCCACAATGCTATAATTGCCGTCCCTGTTGACGTCGATTGTCTGGTCTTGCGCCAAGGCAGGCGCCGCAATCAGCCCCGCAATCGCCGTCAGAAATTTGATGTGTCGTCGCATTTTGGTCTCCTATCGTTTGATCGAACAAAGGGCATTTTCGCCCATATCCAATCAGTCACCTGGATCCGCGCCTGATGACACCGTATCCCGTTGCCGTCGCCAGAACCGGCGTTGACCGGCCGGTTTGCGCCCCATAGATCGGCGGACCAAGGCCCACGCGCCAACGGGGCTTTTTTCGGCGGTATCTGTCTGGTCACCGGCGACTTCCTGCACAATGTGTCGCGGATACGAAGGCTGCTGTCGCAGTGAGAAAAGTCTAGGCTCGTGATTTTGGTCAATAATCAGCCAAACGGATGGGGGAACCGCACCATGACCACAGACTTAACTGTCGTTCGAAATCCGATCGAGGCCGCGCAAGGGTTGCCCAACCCGCACTATGTGGATGACACGGTGTTCGAAGAGGAAAAGCACGCTGTGCTGTTTTCGTCGTGGGCCGGACTTGCTGTCACAGCAGATGTCCCCGAAGTAGGCGACGCCAAGCCGATTGATTTTCTTGGGATCCCCCTGCTGTTGGTGCGCGACCGTTCGGGGCAGGTGCGCGTTTTCCAAAACTCTTGCCGTCACCGCGGAATGATATTGGTATCCGAGCCGAAAAAGATCGAAGGTGCGATCCGTTGCCCGTATCATTCATGGTGCTATTCGACCGCGGGGAAACTGGTCAGCACGCCGCATGTCGGCGGTCCGGGGCACAATACCCACGAGGCGATCAACAAAGAAGAGTTAGGCCTAACCGAGGTTCGCAGCCACATCTGGTTCAACACGGTATTCATCAACATCGATGGCAATGCCGAGCCTTTCGAAGTCGTCCACGCCGACCTGTTGGATCGTTGGTCCGAATTTAACCAGCCAATGTATCATGGCGGTGCCGAAAGCCGCTTTGACCTTGAGGTCGAAACCAACTGGAAGCTTGCAGTCGAGAATTATTGCGAAAGCTATCACCTGCCTTGGGTTCACCCCGGTTTGAACAGTTACTCCCGCCTTGAAGATCACTACAATATCGCCGAGCACGAAAAATTCTCTGGTCAAGGCACGCTTGTGTATCAGCAACTAAAGGGGCGCGAAAACGAAGTGTTTCCCGATTTCCAAGACCTTGACGAAAAGTGGTCGACAGGTGCCGAATATATCAGCGTCTATCCTAACGTTTTGTTAGGCGCGCAACGCGATCATTGCTTTGCCATTATTCTTCAACCCAATACAAAATCCAGCACGACCGAACACGTGCATCTATTCTATGCCGACCCACAGACGTCGCAGGACATGCGTGACAAGAATGCGGCCTTGTGGAAAACAGTGTTCGAAGAAGACATCTTTGTGGTCGAGGGCATGCAAAAGGGCCGGCTTTCGCCATTGTTTGATGGCGGGCGGTTCAGTCCTGCTATGGACGGGCCGACCCACAATTTTCATGATTGGATTGCAGGCAAGGTCATGAAACACAGGGCCAATGATTAAGTGAAAATGCCTGATCTAGATGTTCAACTGCTTGCCGCGCATGCCGCAGATGACAGATCTGCGTTGGTGCAGCTATATACCCGTGCCGCTGATCGGGCGGATGACATAGATGCCGCCTGTTTCTATTTGACGCACGCTTATGTTTTTGCGCTTGAAATTGCGGACCCAAGCGCCGCGCCCTTGCATGAGCGACTGGCAGCCCACGGTCGCGTCTGACCCCTTGCCGCGCCCCGCCCAAGCCGTCACTGTAGGCGCAAGCTAAAGGGCAGAACATGACAGCGCGGAAAATCATTATCGACACGGATCCCGGACAGGATGACGCAGTTGCAATCCTGCTGGCGTTGGCTAGTCCAGAAGACATCGACGTGTTGGGCATAACGGCGGTCGCAGGCAACGTGCCCCTGCCCCTAACCCAGAAAAACGCGCGCATTGTGTGCGAATTGGCGGGCAAACCCGACATGCGCGTCTTTGCAGGATGTGACGCGCCGATGCAGCGCAAGTTGGTGACCGCAGAACATGTGCACGGCAAGACCGGTTTGGACGGGCCACAAATGGCGGATCCAAAGATGCCATTACAGGACCAGCATGCCGTTGATTTCATTATTGAAACGCTACGCGAACACGACTCTGGCACGGTCACACTATGCCCGCTCGGGCCGCTGACAAATATCGCCACAGCATTTGACCGCGCCCCTGATATCGTGAATCGCGTGCAGGAAATTGTGTTAATGGGCGGCGCTTATTTTGAGGTGGGCAACATCACCCCTGCCGCCGAGTTTAACATCTATGTTGACCCCGAGGCCGCAAAGATCGTGTTTGACAGCGGTATCAAACTGACGGTTATGCCACTGGATGTGACCCATAAGGCGTTGACCACCCGCCCCCGCGTCGATGCGTTCCGCGCCATCGGCTCCGAGCCGTGCCGAATGGTTGCTGAATGGACCGATTTTTTCGAACGGTTCGACAAGGAAAAATACGGATCAGAAGGCGCGCCTTTGCATGATCCATGTGTCATCGCCTATCTGATACAGCCTGAATTGTTCTCTGGCCGTCATATCAACGTCACGGTTGAAACCGGCTCTGATCTGACGCTTGGCATGACCGTCGCGGATTGGTGGCGGGTGACTGATCGTGTGCCAAACGCCCTGTTTATGGGGGATCTGGATGCTGACGGGTTCTTTGCCCTACTGGCTGACAGGATTGCCCGCCTATGACCGCCGCTTTGACGCTAGCCCATGCTGACAACGCCGAAATTCTCTTGTCGCTTATGGCCCGCTACCACGAGGAAACTGGCCAGCCGTTTGACGATGAACACCGTGCCGTTTCCGCAGCCCCGCTTTTGGGCGAAAGCCCGTTGGGTGCCGTCTGGCTGATTGGTCCGCCACGTGCGCCGTTGGGCTATGTAACCATGACCTTTGGATGGTCCATTGAACGCGGTGGCATAACTGCGACACTGGCAGAGGCGTTCATACGCCCGTCAGTGCGCGGCCGCGGCATCGGAACCGAGGCGATGCATGCGATTATGGTGCAATTGTCCCAAGCCGGTATCAAAGCCTATTACGCGGCACCTGCGTTGGATACCCCGCGCGCAATCCGGTTCTGCGAGCGGCTAAAACTGTCGCGCGATCAAACCCGTCAGCATATGTCGAACTAGGCGCGGTGCGGGCGATTGATCAGCCAAATCCCCAGTGCGACCAAGACCAAAGACCCAAATAACGGCAGTCCCACCTCTTCGCCCAGCAGCAACCAGCCCAACCCCACGCTTAGGACCGGTGAGAGAAAGCTAAACGACGCGACGCCACTGGCAGGATAGATCGACAGAAGCCAGAGCCAGAACACAAACCCTGCGCTGACGACAACGACAATTTGGAACAAAAGCCCCGCGATATGGATCGGCATCAAATCGCGGATCAGATCACCAAAGAACAGCGACGCAATTATCAGAAACGGCGCCGAAATCAGGACCTGCCACATCAGTTGCATTTCAGGGCGCAAGCGCGACAAAGGGGACGCTTTGGCCATTAGGGCCGTCGCCGCCCAGCCAAGTGCCGCGCCCAACGCAGCCAGATCACCCCATAGGTTCGCAGCCCCGCTATCGCGGTCCAGAATGGCCCAAGCCACGCCTGCAAATGCACAGCCCAGCCCTAGGGCTTTGCGTCCGCTAATACGGTCATTGGGCAGGATAAAATGGGACATCAGCGCCAGCCACAAAGGCATTGAATAGAATATGACCCCCGACCGGCCCACAGTCGTCAGGTCGAGCGCTACAAACAGGCACAAGAACTCAGCCCCGAAAATCAACCCGGTTATCAGCCCCGCCAGCCGTGTGCCTGCGGTCCATTGCAACGGAATACCGCGCCACCGCATCCATAGGTAAATGCACACCACAGCCCCCGCCGAGCGGGCACCAGCAAAAAACACAGGCTGCAGGCCGCCGTTTGTGACCTTGATCACCACCTGATTAAACGCCAGCAATAGTGCGAATGATGTCAGGGCAACGGCGCCGAACGTATCGATTTCGGTTTTCTTTTCCATAGGCGCCACAGGACGTTGAATGCCCATGGGTGTCAACCTGGCCCGGCGCTGTTTTGGCCGCGAAAATCCGCGGCATCAGTCTGCGCCTATTTGCCCATCATCCATTCACCTTGCGGCCAGAATGCATGAAAGGCAAAGGCGAACAAAATGTCGTGCGCCAAATCATTTCCCGCAGCATCGCGCACACGCACATTTCCAACCTCTTTGCCCTTGGACAATCGTTTGTCGTCCAGCGCAGACGCCTGTCCTTCTGCCCATGTTAGCACCACTCCCGCCTCGGTCAGAGTTCCGGCCTGGTTCAGTCGCGACAGGGGCCATGCCCAGTCCCCCACCCGCACAACACGCGCCAAAGCGGGGATCTCATGTGGTGGCATCTCGCCGGAATACAGAAACGGGCGGAAGGAACTATCGTACCCGACATATGGGTTGGCACCGTAACTGCGGTGAAAATCTGGTTCATTCATCACCAACGCATCGGGGTTGCGGGTGGCAAAAGCTTCCCAGCTTTCCATCCAAGTCGGCAGGGTCGCCAGCTTGGCACCTGTCAACTCGCCCACGATCGCCTCGCCAATGGCCTGTTGCCACCAGCTATGGGTCTGGCGGTCGTACATAACCATGTCCGATTTGCGCAATTTGCCAGATACGCCAAATTCAAGTGTTTGACCCGCAACGCGGCGGTCAAACGTGATACCTGAATTGCATAGCGGGCAGAATGTGACAGCGACAGGCACATCGCCGATCAGGTCATTCACAATCTCATGCCATGTCAAATATCGGATCGGATAGGCGCGCGGCGTCTCGCCCGCGATTTCAACCGCAATAACGGGTTCGCGCGGGGTCAGGTCGTCTTCGGCAGTCACGCTGTGAAACGACGGATCGGTCAGCGCAGGGATGCCGTCTTTGGGCGGGCCACCCGACAGGATTTCAACCCAGCTTTCTACAGTCGTGGTTTCAAAATCTGTCTCGGGCCATTCGTGAACCCAGAACGCAGGGTCAGCGGACGCAAGGCTGGCACAGGTCCAGAATGATACAACAAAGGGGATCAAGCGCATTGACGGTCTCCAGTTCAGTTGGACCGACACTGCCCGCGCAAAGCGGCGCCGCATAGCCCCCTCTCGTAACTGTGAAAGGGCTATGCTTTTTATTACTCGGTGACTGTCACAGTCACCATTTTGTCAGGCGCACCAATTACAGCACCATTGGGGCCATCGCCGCGCTTGATCTGGTCAACCACATCCATGCCGTCAGTCACTGCACCAACGACGGTATATTTACCATTCAGGAAATGACCTGCGTCGAACATGATGAAAAATTGCGAATTGGCAGAATTTGGGCTCTGCGACCGCGCCATGCCGATGACACCACGATCAAACGGCAGGTCCGAAAATTCGGCCGGAATATCGGGCAATTCGGAACCACCGGTTCCCGCGCGGCGCATATCGCCACCCTCTTTGCCATGAACGACATCGCCGGTTTGCGCCATAAAGCCGTCGATCACACGGTGGAAAACCACCCCGTCATAGCTGCCTTGGGCCGCAATCGTTGTAATCTGTTCGACGTGCAGCGGGGCCGTTTCCTCGAACAGGTCGACCTTGATCGTGCCGTTGGCTTCGCCTTCGACGGTGATTTCCAGACCTGTAGCCAGCGCGGGGCTGGCCAACACGGCAAAAGCTGTGGCCAGCTTATACATCAGCTGCAACCTTGACGCTGATCATGCGATCAGGGTTCGCGGGTGGCTCGCCCTTTGCGATGGCGTCAACGTGTTCCATACCGGATGTGACCATGCCGTAAACAGTGTATTGACCATTCAGGAAATCATTGTCTTTGAAATTGATAAAGAACTGCGAGTTGGCCGAATTCGGGTTCGCAGAACGCGCAGCACCCAAGGACCCACGTGCGTGTGGCACTTTGGAAAATTCGGCTGGCAGGTCAGGCATGTCGGAGCCGCCTGTGCCCGCACGGCCAGGGTTATAGTTGTTTTCCATATTCGCGTGTTCGACATCGCCGGTTTGCGCCATAAAGCCGTCGATCACGCGGTGGAATGCGACGTTGTCGTATTTGCCAGCGCGGGCCAGCTCTTTCATGCGGTTTGTATGCTCGGGCGCTACGTCTGGTAGCAGCTCGATCACAACGTCACCGCCTGTCAGTGTCATGATGATTGTGTTCTCTGGGTCTTTGTAGTCGGCCATATCCGGCGCTCCTTTGGCTATATTTGAGCAGATACATATGGCCCCGCCCCGTCTTTGCCAAGGCAATCAGTTGACCCGACGCGACAGATAACGCAAAGACAGGCCAAATCAGATCACCGGAGGCACGAAAATGGCTTGGAAAACGCTCGACGATATGGACCTGAAGGGCAAGCGCGTTCTTGTCCGTGTGGACATCAACGTGCCGATGGCAAATGGCGCGGTCACCGACTCGACGCGGATCGAGCGGATCGCCGACACGGTCTACGACATCCAAGACGCAGGTGGCAAAGTGATCCTAATGGCCCACTACGGGCGCCCCAAGGGTAAAGTCGTCGAAGACATGTCCCTGATCCACGTGGCCCCCGCCGTCGCCGACGAGCTGGGCGTGCCGATCACATTCTGCGACAGCGATTATCGCGACGCCATCAAAGAAATGCAAAACGACGAGGTCCTGCTTCTGGAAAACCTGCGGTTTAATCCCGGCGAAGAAGCCAACGACCCCGCATTCGCAAAACGCCTTGCGTCCCTGTGCGACATCTATGTGAACGACGCGTTTTCCGCAGCCCACCGCGCGCACGCCAGTACTGTTGGTGTGGCCGAACTGCGCCCGTCTTGCGCAGGTCGCTTGATGGCGCAGGAGCTATCGGCGCTAGAGGCCGCTTTGGGCAGCCCCAACCGGCCGGTTGTTGCGGTTGTCGGAGGCGCAAAAGTATCCACCAAATTGGATCTGCTCGGCAATCTGGTAGGCAAGGTCGACCACCTCGTAATCGGTGGCGGCATGGCCAACACGTTCCTTGCAGCCCAAGGCGTAAACGTCGGCAAGTCCTTGTGCGAACACGATCTGGCCGACACCGCCCGCGATATTCTGGACAAGGCCAAGGCCGCGAATTGCGAGATCATCCTGCCGCGCGATGTTGTTGTGGCCCGTGAATTTGCGGCAAACGCCGAAAATGAGACCGTATCCCCCGACGCCTGCCCTGCCGATGCTATGATCCTAGACGCGGGGCCAGCCACGGTCGCCTATATCAACGAAGTTTTGGAGAATGCAAAAACCTTGGTCTGGAACGGCCCCCTCGGCGCGTTTGAGATCGAGCCATTTGATGCAGCAACGAATGCGGCCGCCAAATCCGCAGCGAAATTGACCAAAGCCGGTCAATTGACATCTGTGGCTGGCGGTGGTGACACCGTTGCGGCCCTTAACCAAGCGGGTGCAGCAGATGACTTTAGCTATATCTCGACCGCTGGCGGCGCATTCCTTGAATGGATGGAGGGCAAGGACCTGCCCGGAGTTGCCGCACTTACCAACTAATCGGCCCACTGTTAGCGCGACCATAATTGCGCCCCTGCCCGTCCGCCCCTATGACATCCTAAATTCAGTCATAGGAGCGGATGATCATGGTTAACCAAGCGCAACTCGAGCAAGTGAAATCTGGTAAGGGCTTTGTCGCCGCATTGGATCAGTCCGGTGGCTCTACACCCAAGGCGCTGGGTCTGTATGGTGTAACGCAAGACGCCTATAATACTGACGATGAAATGTACGCGCTGATCCACCAGATGCGTAGCAGGATCGTGAACGCGCCTTCGTTTACAGGGGACAAAGTCGTCGGTGCGATCTTGTTTGAAATGACCATGGACCGCCAGATCGGTGGCAAGCCCGCCGCCAAATCCCTATGGGACGATCAGGGCGTTGTGCCATTCCTAAAAGTCGACAAAGGTCTGATGGACGAACACAATGGTGTCCAGATGATGAAACCAATGGACGGGTTGGACACATTGTTGGACCGCGCCAACGACGCCGGCATCTTTGGCACAAAAATGCGCTCGGTCATTTCGGCTGCGAACGCGGATGGCGTCAAAGCAATCGTGGCGCAACAGTTCGAAGTCGGCAAACAGATCATCGCCAAGGGTCTGGTTCCGATCATCGAGCCAGAAGTCACGATCAGCATCGCAGACAAGGCCGAGGCCGAAGACCTGTTGTTGGCCGCCTTGCTGGACCAATTGGATGCGCTGGACGCAGATCAGGATGTCATGCTGAAATTGACCCTGCCTGAAAACCCGAACCACTATGCCAAATGCATCGCACACCCGCGTGTCGTGCGCGTTGTGGCATTGTCTGGCGGGTATGCCCGCGATGAAGCCAACACCCGCCTGTCGCAAAACCAAGGCATGATCGCCAGCTTTAGCCGTGCGCTAACAGAGGGCCTAAGCGCCCAACAGTCCGATGATGAATTCAACGCGACAATCGCGGCGACAATCGACGACATCTACCAAGCTTCGATCACCTAAAAAGCGCCCAAGGCGCAATTAGGGGATTCACACAGCGAATCAAATATGCGAATCTGTCTCATAGCTGCCCATAAGAGGCGGCAATGAGGCAGAACATGACACGACGCAATCGCCCTGCTTTGGGTACGCTCATCTTTGTTGGTGGGGCCATCTTGATGGGGCTCTATTTCACCTTTGCTGCTGTGCAGGGGGATTACGGCGTGTTCAAACGGTCCGAGGTTCTGGCCGAAAAACGCGCGATGCAACAAGAGCTGGACGCCTTGGAATCCGAGGTGGCACGGCTGGAAAACCTGACCGCGCGATTGTCCGACAAGTTTCTTGATCTGGATCTGCTGGACGAACAAGCCCGCGATGTGCTGGGCCTGATCCGCGCTGACGAAGTCGTTATTCGTTAGGCGCACACCCCCTATTCCCTAGCCGTTTGACGATGGGTCAGTTTGCCCATGGCATTCCTGAACGCGATGCTGTAATAGATAGTTTAATACTAAACCATTAATCCGCACACACGGGGAGGACAGTCATGTCTGCAAAGAAGACATCCGCGAAATCCAATGTCTCTGCCGAAGAGCTGTTGGGCCATTACCGCGAAATGCTACTTATCCGACGGTTCGAAGAAAAAGCCGGCCAACTGTATGGCATGGGGCTGATCGGCGGCTTTTGCCATCTATACATCGGTCAAGAGGCTGTCGTCGTCGGTCTAGAGGCCGCGGCCAAAGAGGGCGACAAACGCGTCACGTCCTACCGCGATCACGGCCATATGCTGGCCTGTGGCATGGACCCCAAAGGCATCATGGCCGAGCTGACAGGCCGCGAGGGCGGTTTTTCCAAAGGCAAAGGCGGCTCGATGCATATGTTTTCAAAGGAAAAGCATTTCTACGGCGGTCACGGTATCGTCGCGGCTCAGGTGCCATTGGGCGCAGGTCTGGCGTTTTCGGACAAATACAAAGGCAACGACAACGTTACCTTTACGTATTTCGGTGACGGCGCGGCAAACCAAGGTCAGGTCTATGAGGCCTATAACATGGCTGAACTTTGGGACTTGCCTGTCGTATTTGTGATCGAGAACAACCAATACGCAATGGGCACGTCAACCAAGCGGTCCACGAAATCCCCGTCCTATTGGGAACGCGGTGCGGCCTACGGGATTCCGGGCGAAGAAGTTGACGGCATGAACGTATTGGCTGTCAAAGAGGCCGGCGAACGCGCAGTGGCCCACTGCCGCGCGGGCAAAGGTCCCTACATCCTTGAGATAAAGACCTATCGCTACCGCGGGCATTCAATGTCCGATCCAGCCAAATACCGTACCCGTGAAGAAGTCCAAAAGATGAAGGACGAGCGCGATCCGATCGAACAGGTCCGCGACATGCTGGTGACTGGCAAACACGCGTCCGAGGACGACCTCAAAGCGATCGACAAAGAGATCAAGGCCATCGTCAACGAGGCGGCTGAATTCTCGAAAGAAAGCCCCGAGCCCGCCCTCGAAGAGCTTTGGACAGATATTTACACCGAGGAGGCTGTATAGATGGCAACTGAAATTCTAATGCCCGCCCTTTCGCCAACCATGGAAGAAGGCAAACTGGCCAAGTGGCTGGTCAAAGAAGGCGACACCGTTCAGTCCGGAGACATCATGGCCGAGATCGAAACGGACAAGGCCACCATGGAATTCGAAGCGGTCGACGAGGGTATTGTCGGCAAGATCGTGATCCCCGAGGGCACCGAAGCGGTCAAGGTCAACGCGGTGATCGCGATCCTTGTCGAGGACGGCGAAGCGGTGCCAGATGTGGCTACAGCAGCCACTAGTCCAGCCCCTGCTCCGGCCCCTCAGCAAGCAGCTGAACCGGCGGCAGCACAATCCATCGCCCCCCCGGTTGCAGCCGCCCCAACACCAGCTGCGCCCGTTTCCAGCCCCGATTGGGGCGACGATGTCGCGGTCAAGAAAACCACCGTGCGTGAGGCGCTTCGCGACGCAATGGCCGAGGAAATGCGCAACGACGAAGACGTTTTCTTGATGGGTGAAGAGGTGGCCGAGTATCAGGGCGCTTACAAGATCTCTCAAGGTTTGTTGGATGAATTCGGATCCAAACGGGTTATCGACACGCCGATCACTGAACACGGGTTTGCTGGTATCGGTGTGGGTGCGGCGTTCGGCGGACTGAAACCTATCGTCGAGTTCATGACGTTTAACTTTGCCATGCAAGCTATTGATCATATTATCAATTCCGCAGCCAAAACATTGTATATGTCTGGTGGCCAGATGGGGGCACCAATGGTGTTCCGTGGCCCCAATGGGGCAGCGGCCCGCGTGGGTGCACAGCACTCGCAGGATTACGCGGCGTGGTATATGCAAATCCCCGGCCTAAAGGTTGTGATGCCCTATTCAGCTGCCGACGCGAAAGGCCTGATGAAATCGGCGATCCGCGATCCCAACCCAGTGATCTTCCTCGAGAACGAAATCTTGTATGGAAAATCATTTGACGTGCCTGTGATGGATGATTTCACAATTCCACTGGGCAAGGCCAAAATCGAGCGCGCAGGCGACGATGTCACCATTGTATCGTTCGGAATTGGCATGACTTATGCGTTGGACGCCGCTGAAAAGCTGGCCCAAGAAGGCATTAACGCCGAGGTGATCAACCTGCGCACTTTGCGCCCCATGGATACCGAAACAATCCTCGCGTCCGTTCGCAAAACCAACCGTTGTGTCACCGTCGAAGAGGGATGGCCGCAAGGGTCCGTTGGCGGCTACATCAGCGGCGTCATCATGCAAGAGGCATTCGATTATCTAGATGCCCCAGTGATCACCTGCACAGGCAAGGACGTTCCTATGCCATATGCCGCTAATCTGGAAAAGCACGCCTTGTTGACCACAGACGAGGTCGTCGAAGCTGTCAAAAAAGTGACATATAGGTAGGACGCGTAATGAAACAATCCCCCCTATGCAGCCGAAACGACGGGCGTGAAATCTATTTCACGGTCGACGACGGCTTCACCAAATACCGGTTCACTGTCCCGCAACAAATGCTGGACGGTGAATGCGGTGAAACCGCAACAGAAGCCGCGCGCAAGACGTGGGTGCAGGACAACTTGCACGACATTCTAAACGCACGGCCCGAAGGCGCCCCGATCAGCCCCCCATTTACCAGCGTCATCGTAGAGGAGATTTCCTGATGCCAACCGAGATTCTGATGCCCGCACTGTCACCCACAATGGAAGAGGGCAAGCTTGCCAAATGGTTGGTCAAGGAGGGCGACACTGTGTCGTCGGGCGACCTGTTGGCGGAAATTGAAACCGACAAGGCCACGATGGAATTCGAAGCCGTGGACGAAGGCGTTGTTGGCAAAATCATGATCGCCGAAGGAACCGAGGGCGTGAAAGTCAACGCCGTGATTGCGGTCTTGTTGGAAGAAGGCGAAAGCGCGGATAGCATTGATGATACTGTCAGCGAGCCACCCGCAGCAGTAGCTGAGGCCGCCCCCGCCGAGACGCCGGCGCCTGTGGCGCAGTCGCCAGCACCCGCACCAATCGCCGCGCCTGCCCCCCTGCCAATCGCCGCACCAGCCCCTGCCACGGGATCAAGGGATGGCAACCGCATCTTTGCCTCGCCCTTGGCCCGCCGTATCGCGGCTGACAAGGGGCTCGATCTGAACGACTTGCAAGGGTCCGGCCCCAAAGGCCGCATCGTAAAAGCGGATGTCGAAGGCGCACAGCCATCTGCCGCCAAACCTGCAGTCAGTGCCGCGACTATCAGCGCCGCACCTGCCGCATTGGCCTCTGGCCCATCGACAGATGTCGTTCTCAAGACATACGCGGACCGGCCATATCAGGAGGTCAGTCTTGACGGCATGCGCAAGACAATTGCCGCGCGCCTGACAGAAGCCAAGCAATCGGTGCCGCATTTCTACTTGCGCCGCGACATCCGCCTGGACGCCTTGCTGGCATTCCGCGGCCAGTTGAACAAGCAACTAGAAGCCCGCGGTATCAAGTTGTCGATCAACGACTTTGTCATCAAAGCTTGTGCATTGGCACTGCAACAAGTGCCTGACGCAAATGCGGTTTGGGCCGGCGACCGAACGTTGAAATTTGACAAGTCCGATATCGCCGTTGCAGTCGCCATTGAAGGCGGGTTGTTTACGCCTGTTCTACTCGATGCAGAGGCGAAATCCCTGTCGGCCCTGTCGGCCGAGATGAAGGACCTCGCGACCCGCGCACGTGACCGCAAACTTGCGCCGCATGAATACCAAGGCGGCAGCTTTGCGATTTCAAATATGGGCATGTTTGGCATCGACAATTTTGACGCCATCATCAATCCGCCGCACGCTGCTATCCTAGCCGTTGGCGCGGGCGTCAAAAAACCTGTGATCGGTGATGATGGAGAGATCACGGCCGCAACCGTCATGTCCGTAACATTGTCTGTTGATCACCGTGTGATTGACGGGGCTTTGGGTGCCAACCTGTTGAATGCGATCAAGGATAACCTAGAGAACCCGATGGCGATGCTCGCTTAACACGCAGAAAATAAACGAAAAAGGGGCCGCCTGGACAGGGCGGCCCCTTTTAGTTTCAAGTCTCGCCGCAATCGTCTAGCAGTTGATCCATTGACAACGAAGGCTGCGAGCAACCCGCTTCACCCACGATACGAGCAGGCACGCCTGCCACCGTCTTCATCGGCGGAATATCGGCCAGAACCACAGACCCCGCAGCAATACGGCTGCAATGACCAACTGTGATGTTGCCCAATACTTTGGCCCCTGCCCCGATCAAAACGCCGTCGGCGATTTTGGGATGACGGTCGTCGTCTTCTTTGCCCGTGCCGCCCAAAGTGACCGAGTGGAGCATCGAAACATTGTCGCCGACAATGGCGGTTTCACCGACCACAATCGAATGCGCGTGGTCGATCATGATGCCCCGGCCGATGCGGGCGGCGGGATGGATATCGATACCGAATACTTCGCTGACGCGCATCTGGATGAAATAGGCCAGATCACGTTGGCCCTGCCCCCATAGCCAATGGCCCAAACGATAGGCTTGGATGGCTTGAAACCCCTTAAAAAACAACAAAGGTTGCATCAATCGATGACAGGCTGGATCGCGATCAAGGATGGCGACCAAATCAGCGCGGGCGGCATTCACGGTGTCAGGTGATTTATCGAAAACTTCGTCAGCAAGTTCGCGCAAGATTTGTTCCGACATCTCGCGAGACGCCAGCTTCATCGCGACGCGGTAAGCCAGCGCGCATTCAAAAGTCTGGTGGTGCAGGATTCCGCTGTGGATCATCCCGCCCATCAATGGTTCATCGACAATCGCCAATTCTGCCTCGGACCTGATCCGCGCCCAAACTGGATCCATTTGAGAAATTTTCGACGTTGCGTTTTCCATTGGACTATCCCGTTGCTGCCAATCTCTTACCCTACATAGGGAATGCAGCCCAATAGGGAACCCAAAACAGTCGAAAAACGTGATCAGTCGAATGCAACAAGCGATGAAATCACAACAGAGAGGCAGGACAGGTATTGCGCATCGCATCGTGGTGGCAACGGCGCCTGTGCATAGGGTTGGCAAGCCGATGCCAATGAGCCGTTCCCATAAAGCCTATGACCACGACCTACCCGTTTGCGATACAGGTCCGCCGTTTTGGCATTTTGCACGATTTGGGCCATAACGGGTCCGCGACGCGACGGGTCAGCGGCCAGCAAAGTGCGGGCCGCTGTTGTCAGGTCGTTGATCAAGACCGGCCGCATCAAACTGCCGCCGGCATGTTTAAGCCCATCACAGGTCCCGGACCATAGCCGTCGGCGACTTGCTGGATTTCGACACGGTATGGCTGCCCCGACGTGTCTGCATCCCGCATAGCGTTGGCATAGTCCCATTGCGGTGTATCGACAGTTTCCTGACGCAAAGTCACGCCATTTTGCCTGACAGATACCTGATATCGTTCAAATATCTCTGCCAGTGGCACTTCGCCCTGCCAACTGTCGCCGCCTTGTCTGGTTCCCCTAATCCAGCTGAAACGGGTATCTGATCCGACAACCCGCCCCGACAAATGGTTCACCGGATAAGGCCGCTCGCTATTCCCTGCGAATGCCAACACGTCATGTTTGTAGCTGGGGTCACTGACAGGTTTACGGGCAGGGCCATAACGATAATTCCGATCAAGTCCGCGATATGCGGTCGGCACAGTGATCTGGCGCGGACGGTGGTCCAGCAAAACAACATATGAGCCTTCGGGCCATTCCGATTGAGCCGCCCATGCGGTCCCCGCTTGTCCTCGCAGCAAATTGCGAAGTTTGTAACGACGCTTACCTGTGGGTTCGGCATGCTCGAATTGTAGAATTTCCCAGTTGTCTGGTCCCCCGTCACCAACGGCCAGAACATTGCGTCCTGAAAACAAATCCAGCTGGCTGACGGATTGAAGTTGTCCACTCACAAGTTTGACTTCTACCCCGTCCTGCCGGTCCCAAACCCCATGCGGTCCGACCTTTAGCGGCGATGTGAGCCGCCCGATTACCGAGCGCTGGTCCAGCACGTCCAGCAACACGTATCCGGCATCGGATGCACTGGAATAAAGGGCCACAGCCCCCCGCCAAGGTCGTGCAGACGTGGCAACATGGGGGTCTGTCGGACGTTCGTCACCGGTAATCAACGGCAAGTCCAGAAACAGCATTTCAACCGGCGTTGGCCCGACATAAGGCTTCAGGCTTGCTGCCTCTTCGAACAATTGTTGTGGTAGATACAATTCTTGATCGATCCTCGTGGCCTCGGCCAACCGCAGGCCCGCAGTTTCTAGCCTGTCTATCCGATAGGTGCCGTCATGACCGTCTGCATTGATCCGCACCACGTCGCCCGATTTCACATTGTTGCGAGAGGGCGGCAACGCAAAGGCCGCTGTATCCGTTGCCATCCGTGCTTCTTGCAACCAACGTTGGGCGGTTCGCGCGCCTTCGCCTTGGGTCAGCGTCAGGGGCATTTCCGACCGACCCAACCCGTAGGCCTGTTCATCGGGCAGGATAGCCTCGCTAAAGCGGGTTTCGTAATCACCCTCGGCGTCGACATACCCCACTTGAATTCGGCCCACCATTTCGGCCTCTGGTGCGCGGGTCAATGTCAGTGGCGTTTGGCGTTCAGGGTCGTGAGCAAGCGTGTTCTGATCCAGCAAATGGTCAACGCGCCCGTCGCGATTGGAAAAGAAGAGCTTGCCGTTGCGATCAACTACGTCAATGCCATAAGCCAGAACCAATGGTTGCAGC
The DNA here is from genome assembly GCA_964022195.1 of uncultured Roseobacteraceae bacterium. Classification (GTDB taxonomy): domain Bacteria; phylum Pseudomonadota; class Alphaproteobacteria; order Rhodobacterales; family Rhodobacteraceae; genus Yoonia. The sequence continues at coordinate 23,724 of CAXIAS010000008.1, read as the reverse complement.
GCGGCCCTAGCCGTTGTGATGGTGTCTGTTACGTAACCACGGACCACGCCAAACAGCTTTGACACGTCATAGGCCAACAGCCCCGAGCGCTCGCATATCTCAGCCACAACATCTGCCAATGGTCGCGTTGACGCACGCCCGTTCAGCCAGTGGCCACGCGCATAGTTGCCTCCATCCGACCACAACGCGGACGCTGCTGGAAAATATGGAAATGGACGGGAATCCCACGCCCAGACATGCGCACGTGACATATCCACCATCGCATCTTCATACTCGATCGAGATGGGGTTATTGGCCACCTCCTGATAGTGGCTGTAGGTTGCTCGCAAGTACTGCACTTGGATGAAATCATCCCGCATCCCGTTGGAATAATGTGGCAATTGCGATTCAGATGACTTGGGATCAAGGAATTTATTGGGTTGGTTCGTGCCCTTGTCGATCGCCGCGCAACCCAGCTCGGTGAACCAGAACGGTTTACTTTGCGGCACCCATTCTGTCGGTGTGGCCTGCCGCTGCCCCCCAATCCGGTTGTGGTGCTGGTGCGACCACCACCCCTTAAGATCCTTGTAGCGCCAGACCCACGGCTCGCCATCGCCGTCAGTAATAGGGGTGCGAATTTGCGCGTCACGCGCCTCTGGCGAATGGTAATACCATTCGAAGCCTTCACCACCGGCGACGTTGGATTTGAGATACTCCAAATCATATATCGCACCTGCGCCCGCGTCGGCATGGTCATTCCCATCGCGCCAATCGCTAAGCGGCATGTAGTTGTCGATGCCAATGAAATCGATATTCGGATCTGCCCAAAGCGGATCTAGATGGAACAGTTTGTCTGCTGTGCCTTCGGGCTGGTGCCCGTGGTATTCGGACCAATCCGCAGCATAGCTGATCTTGCATTCAGGCCCCAAAATCGAACGGACCTCGCCTGCTAATATGCGCAATGCATCAACCGCAGGATAACTGCCTCCGGCACCCCTGATCTGTGTCAGGCCGCGCATCTCGGAGCCAATGCAGAACGCGTGGACCCCCCCTGCCGCTGCACATAGATGGGCATAGTGCAAGATGAAGCGCCTGTATTTCCATTCGGCGGGGCCCGAGTAGTCGACGACCTCGCCTGTCACAGAAAAATCCGCAATGCTAGCTGTCCCCATAAAGGCTGCAACCTCTGCTTCGGCAGAAGCCGTACCGTCTGGGCTTGCGGCTTGGGTCGGCGCCAATGACGTCGTGATACGTCCACGCCATGGCAGTACAGGTTGTTCTGGCTCGCCCGTCCAAGGGTTTTGCAACCCGTTGCCAGCCAATTGTTCCATCAAGATGAACGGATAGAAAACCGCATCGATCTGTCGGGCATTCATAGCCTGAATGGCTTCGATTACGGCCTTGTCAGCTGGCGTGCCGCCATAGACAGGGCGACCGTCAATTTGGGCAACCGTCTGTGCGCCCGGCCGTGTTTGCCCGGAAACGGTCCACGGCATTTCAGTCCCGTCAATATCGACCTGTTCGACCTTGGGCGTGATCTGGCATTGGTCACAACGCAGGTCAGATCCAAACCAAGACACCACCAGCAGGGCAGATGCGCACTCCGGCATTTCCTCATTCAGTGAGGTTAGGGATGTGCTAAAATCTGTTTCCCCGCTGGGGGTATTCATATTCGTACCGACGTGTTCGGCGTATTCAGGTGAGAAATAGACCGGCGTTGTCGCAAGCGAGTATTCCCCTGTCCCTGGGATGAGCGCCACCCCCTGCACCTGCCGCGCAATACCGGCCTGCTCGGGTGCGACATCGGGTTGTGACGGGCGCATGACCTCAAAGTTAAAGACCGGCACTCGGTTCCCGAACTGTGCCAGATCGATGTCTTCGAAAACAACATAGGCAATGCCGCGATAGGCTGGCACATAATCCGCGCCTTCGACGGCCGCGATCTTCGGATCCGCCAATTGATCCGCGGTGCCACGGTAGACCCGCATATTCAGGTCCTTTTTCGCAATTTCGACACCGTCAGCCCAGATCCGGCCGACGTTGGTGATTTCGCCCTCGCACAGGGCAATTGCCAGACTGACCGAATAGCTGAATTCGGAAACCTGTGGCGTCGGCCCGACCCCTTTGCCGCCGCCGGTTGTCTCTTGGTTCTCTTGAAAATTTGTCGCCCAGATGACCTGTCCCGCGACACGGGTGCGGCCATAAACCTGCATGACCGATGCGCCTTCGCTGGCACCATTCAATCGAAATCGGTCGACCCGTCCGGTTTCGACAGCGTCACTACCACTGCCCAAGAGCCGCTGGTCAATTACACGCCCTAATGTCGCACCGGCAGCGCGCCCAATAGTGGCCATTGATAGCCCAAACACAGACCCGCCAATCGAGCCGCCCAGCGCCATTCCGGCCGCAGATAATACGATAGTTGCCATTTTCGTGGCTCCTTATGTCATTGTGAACCTAGCAACGATGCGTCGTTGCCAAGGTTCTGATAGCGGGCTCTCGACAACCCCGTGGCCGTTATAGGCATGGATGAATGTGGCAGGAGACGCGCAGGAAACGATGCCAAGGTGTTTGGCAACAGCTCCGGACCGCATCCGGAATAAAATGATCTGACCCGGCGCTAAATTCTGAGAGCTGCTACGCTCGAGGTATTGTGACGCTGCGCGCCACAACGCCTCGTCTCCTTGCGGTTCGGACCAATCGGCAGTGTATGTCGGTATAGCGACCGGCTCTTGACCTTTGAGTGCACGCCAGCAGCCGCGCAACAGCCCCAGACAATCGCAGCCGACACCTTTGACAGATGCCTGATGCATATAAGGCGTTCCAATCCAGCCACGGGCCTCGGCGACGATGTCGGCCTCATTTATCATCCCGTAACGCCCCCGCCATCGTTGTCATCCGTCGATCTTGGAACGCTCATTTGCCAGTCATCCCCGGGAATGTTGGGAAAGCCTTGAAAATTGATCATATTGTCGAATTTGACGCGACAGGTGTCCGCGCGCCTGTCACAACCGGCGACGATATTGACGCTGTCACCTTGTGCGACGTCAGCCCGCAACGGTTGCCATAGTTTGATCTGACGCAAGCCATCAACGATTTCGTCGGATTTGATACTGACCATTATGCCCGCGCCCGCACCGCTGGTGACGGTCAGCGCGCCACCCTCGAACCACCGGTCCGTGTAGGGGGTGCCCAGATCCAGACGAAGGACTTGCAAATCATCAATGCCGTTGATCGGGGCCGTCGCCGAGAACGTTGCATCATTTGTATTCACCCCGCAATGCGCGTCACCGAGGACCGCACTGCAAGATCGCAAATAGGCGCGGCCTTGCTCTTGGTTCAACCGTTCGGTCATACCGCGCAAGTCGGCGCGATAAATTCCTGCCTCTCGGGTGATTTCACCAATGGTGCCAGAAAACTGAACCTCGCGCGCTGCAGTATCGTCCCAATGTACCAGCCATAGCGTGACTTCGGCATTGTCAAAGCGTCCCGCGTCAATGTCGGCCTCGGAAATAGCGGCAGCACTTAGCATTCCCAAGGCTTCGGTGTTGTTGACCGACAAACCTGTCGTCGAGGTTATCGCCTTGGCCGACAGCCCGCTGTCCGGCAAAAATTCCATTCCGCCGAACGCCAAAGGTAGATCGTGATCCGTAAACCCATACGCAACACCGTCCTTGCGGCGCACAGCCCAGCAGTGACACACATGGGTTGCGCCGGTTTCCAGATGCGCATTTAGCGCGTCAATAGTCATATCCGGACCTCGACGATTGGAACGCTTGGCGTATCACCTGCGCGAAAGCTGGAGACTGATGTCTGGATCGTGTCGGTATCGAAACGAACCGGCACATCAAATTCGTAACCCGCGCGCACTTCGGCACCTAAATCGGGTGGGTGCGGGAAATGGATCTGACCGGTCGCGAAATCCACGGTATAGTCGATGGTTTCTTGCAACTCGTTGCCGCCAACCGCAACGCGGACCGTTCCCTCGACCGGTTTGGTGATTGGCCGAATATAGGTATGCGCGCCCGACTGGTAAGTTTTTGTAATCTGAATAGCCGACGTGACCTCATCGCCGATGAAAACCAGCTGATCCTCGGATTGGGTGTCGGACAGCGGTGCGCTGGATTTATAATCTGCCCAGTCCTTCCAACGAAAGGCGTGAAGCTGGCCCTCTCGCGCCTCAAAGAACGCCACAAGCGTCGCCACGTCATCCAAGGATCGTAGCCCCATCCCAGCATCATAGCGTCGACGCGAGTGGGCCCAAGGAGTGTTTCGTTCTTCGAACCCGTTCGACAAGGTTACGATATCGGTGCGTCGCTCCGGACCACCAATAGAGCCGAAACTGAGGTTGGTCGGAAACTGAAGTTCATGAAATGCCATGTCGGGACCTTCCTATCGATTACGATTGCTTTGGCCGATTGCGCGTGCCAGTTGGGTTGCGATCTGCGAGCGGGAGCGTTGAAATCCCTGCACGTCCGGCGTTGTGATATTCATCGTCACATTGACGCCGCCGGAGCCTTGGCTGCGCACGCCCAACGCGCCGTCCGGGCCGCGTGACAAAGGCATAATTGCCTCGGGCCCTGCCTCGCCCATCAACCCGACCCCGCCTCGCATCGGGAATGAGGTCGGGCCGGTCAGAACACCGCCCTTGGCAAAGGGGGTGACGCGTCCGCTATGAAAGGCCGCGCCATCAGCAAAGGGCATCATGCCTTCGACCGCAGAATTCACACCATCGGCCAATAGGCCACCAAAATGGCTCATTACCGGTTTGATCGCGGCGTTATAGGCCGTATCAGCCATTGCTTTGGCGACGATCCCCAATGCATCCGACAGCTTAAGACCATCAAAGACCAATCCGTCAAATGCCTTGCGTAACCCCGAGCTAAAGCCGCTTTCCAGCTTGCCCAGATCGCGGGTTGTCTCGCCCAATGTGGTTTGGACATCCCGCAGTTGACCTTCGAAGGCCGAAGCGATGGTTGTCGTATCCCCCAGTGCTTTTTCCAGACTGGTTACATTGGCCTCAAGGGCATCGAATTCTTCTGAACTTGGCATCTAGCCATTCCTTTCAATACTGGGGGCGTCGGGATAGGCACGCTCTAGATCGGATAATTGTCCTCTGGACATCGGCAATAACCGATCATCCAAACCTGCCATTACTTGCAGTTCATAGGGCGTCAGCCGCCAAAACTGCCTGGGCTGCAATCGAAGCTGTGCCAGCCCCAGTCGCATAAGAGCGTCCCACTCCATCGTCAGTTTGCCGCAGGGCCAAAGGCACGGGTCAGCAGGATGGCGGCTTTTTTTGCCGCCCCTACCGGACCACCCTCTATTTCGGCGCTGATCAAATCCGCGGCTCCACCCTGCCAGCCTCCCCCACGCAAACCAGCCAAGATCAAAGCCAGCACATCGCGACTGGACACAGCACCGCTCTCGAACCGGTGAACAAGGTCAACCAACGTATCCACGCCAAGGCTATTTTCCAGCTCCGCCAAGGCGCCCAATGTCAATTTGCACCGATGTGGTTGACCGTCGATGATCACTTCGACTTCGCCTGCGTGAGGGTTGACCATCAGACCGCCGCCGTGAACGTCAGCTCACCAGCAGAGGCCAGCGATATCTCGTAGGTGGCCTCGCCGTTATGCGTACCTGCATATTCAATCGACGAAATCTGAAACGGCCCTTCCATGATGCCAAAATCGGGAACGATCACCTGAAAATCAGGCGTTTCACCGTCAAAGAAGATCTGGCGCGCGCGTTCATCAGTTGTTGCATCTTTGAAAACACCGGACCCGGAAATCGCGGCTGTCTTGACACCTGCGCCCGACAACAGTTCGCGCCACCCGCCAGTGCTCTCTAGGCTGGTAACATCCACGGTTTCGGCGTTCAGACTTAGACGAGTAGCACGCAAGCCCGCAGCTGTTTCGAACAGGCCATCACCTGTCATGTCAATTTTGACCAATAGGTCTTTTCCACTTTGTGCGACCATGTCGGCACTCCTTATGTTGAAACGTTGGTGGGGTTAGTCATCCGCGACATGTGCGCGAAAGATCATGTTGATTTGGCGCAGATTGCCCGTGCCAATTCGGATCGCTGCGGCCTTTGCAAAGTGCAATGAGACCAGAACACCTCGAGAAAGTGCCAGATCCGCGTCAACCAATGCGTCCGAAATAGCTGCAGCCACGTCCTTGGCCGCACTGAAACCTGCCGCGTCGGTGACAACTGAAACTGTGAAATCATGCACTGCTGCCGCGCCGGTCTTGTCTGACTGATCCTTGGCGACTTCGGGGCCCAATGTAACATATAGCGACGGCAAAGCCCCCGACGGGATCGCATCATAGATGTGGGCTCCGATCAATGCCCCAAGGGCCGCATCACCGGTCAGCTTTTGGTAAACTGCTGCTTGTAGCGCTGATGAGATTGCATAGCTCATACCACCGTCTCCTGTGTTGTATGGCAGGTCAGAAACCGCCCGTCCGGGTCGTATTCGGTGACCGCTTCAATTACATAGATCCGCCCATGCCCGCTAAATCGTTGGCCCGGTTGGGGGCGGGAAGGCGCGCCATCAGGTGCACCGCGCACATGGATGACGTATCCAACCTTGGACACCGGCGTGTTGGGACCACGTGCCTCACGCCCGGTCTTGGGTTTGATTTCAGCCCAAAGCGTCCCGATCTGCTGCCAGCTGCTTGTGAAACCGCCAGACTGATCCGGAGTTGACTCTTCGGCCTCCAATGTCAGATGCCGCGTCAGACGGGGATAAATCATGCCGTGCCCCCGCCAAATACCCGGATATTGCGGAACCGTTCGATCAAGGCGGAAACCCCGAACGGCATAGCGTGTCGCTGCCCTGTGTAATCAAGCCGGTTGTCATAGAAATGGGCTGCAAGCAGCATCACCGCCTGCGCCAGATCCGCGGGAATGTCGCCCCAATTTGGGCCGAAACCCGCAATCACCTGAACCTTGGCATGTCCTGATACAGGAATGGCTGGCAGGCCAGACAGTTTAGAGACTATCCGAGGGCGGTGGGTGTCTTTGACCAAAACCACATTCGCCATCGCGGCGTCACTAACTGAACCTGTGATATCCAGTAACGTTATGTCTACTAATTGATCTACTGGCGCCAATGGCAAAGGTTGTGTCTGGGGATCGCGCCAACTGGTAAAGGTCACACTGAAATTGCGCTGGATCGTGATTTTGCCGGTTCGCGCTTCAATCGCGGCCAGCGCTGCCCGAAGACAGCTTTCTAACACGTCGTCTTGTAAGGTATCGTCTGCAAACCCAGATCCCATACGCAAGTGATCCTTGAGCTTGGCCACCGGAAGCGCCGCAGACGGCACTGTGGTTTCTTCGACTAACATCTGGGATCTCTCCAAAATTGTGGCCCTTACGGCAACTGATTAATCATGAATGGTCCCGAACACGCGCTTGACCGGTTGCTCGGTCAGGGGGAGCAGCTAGACAACACTGGCGTCCGCGCGCGCTCGGGGGATCAGGGCCGATCGTGGCCCTGATCATCTGTGTGCAGGCTTAGCTGGCCGCGAATTTCAACAGCTTGATCGCTGCGAAATCACTGACGGCACCGCCGACACGCTTTGTCGCATAGAATAAAACATGTGGCTTGGCCGAGAACGGGTCGCGTAGCACACGCAGATCAGGGCGTTCGGCCACTGTGTAGCCGGACCCAAAGTCGCCAAAAGCAACTGCCGTAGCATCGGATGCGATATCAGGCATGTCTTCTGCCACCAGCACAGGATACCCCAGCAGGCGGGCAGGCTCGCCCGCTGACAGACCATCGGACCACAAGAAACGGCCGTCAGCGTCCTTCAGCTTACGGATCGTGCCCGCCGTTTTGGAATTCATGATGAATGTACCATTGGCGCGATATTCCGCACCCAGCGCATAGACCAAATCGATGATCGGATCGCCGTCGACGATTGCACCGTCAGAGCCGGTTGCGACATAACCAAGGTTACCCCACGTCCAAGCCGCGTCATCAACTGCAGTATACGACATCAAACCAGTCGGCTTGTCGATACCATCACCTGACACAAATGCCGCCGCCTCTGAGCGGGCAAATTTATCCGCAATCCGACCTGCCAGCCAGCCTTCGATGTCAAAGGCACTGTCGTCCAATAGGCGTTGTGACGCCTTTGGCAATGCTGACAATTCGTGTAGGGCGATGGAAATCCGGTCGATCTGAGGTGTGTCGGTTTCAACCGAAGACGCCGCCTCGGTCGCCCATCCGGCACCCATTTCACTGTGGTCTACCAACACGTCATAGGACGTCGCGTCGACGCTCACTACATTGGCCACAGCGCGCAAAGATGCAGTCGCGCTTAGCGTGCCTTTGATGGTGTCCGACGTCTGCGGGTCCACAAGGTAGCCACCGTCCGCAGCGACAGATGTGCCCAAGGATTTGCCTTCCAGGTCCAGGCCACGCAGGCCGTCGTCTTCGCCAGTGCGCAGATAAGCTGCAAAGGCCTTTTGGTGCGGCGCGTCCTCATGGGCGGTTACGGCTAGCGAATGACGGTTCGTCATTGCTGTCTTTCGATCCAGTTTGTTCATCCGGGTATCCTGTTCTTTGAGTTTGGCGTTAACGCCGTTGGAAAAGTCTTTGAAGTCGCTGACAAAACCGGAAATCGCGGTCTTGAGTTCTTCGGTCGGAGACAGATCTCCCCCGACCCGAGCCTTTGTCTCGGATTTGCTCATCAATCGGTCCTCTTGGTTCTCAAGTGATAGCGGTTAGTCGTCCGCCATCAGGCTACGTGCACCTTCGAATGCGGCAGCCAGTTCGCGCATAATCGGGTCGGTGGGATCAGATCCCTTGGCCCCGACACGCGCATCGGGAAGCATCGGGAACGTCACTAGGGACACCTCCCAAAGCTCCAGTTCCGACAAAAGCCGTCCGCCTTTGTCATTCTTGCGGGATTTCACCGTGCGGTAGCCGATCGACAGACCGTCGATGGCGCCTGCCTCGACCAGTGCCGCGGCTTCTCGGCCTCTGGTGACATCGGTTAGAATTCGGCCCTTGACCCATAGGCCTTTGGCGTCCTCACGGACCTCGTCCCAAACGCCGATCGGCTCGGACGGGTCGTGCTGCCAAAGCATTTTGATCGAATTCCCTTTTGCCACGCTGTGCTGCAACGACGACCCATATGCACCCTTTTCGACCGTGTCGCCCGATTGGTCGGCCTGTCCAAACAACGACGCATACCCAGATATGACGGAGCCTTCTGACATGACCAGTTCACCGGCCATCTGATGAAATTTGTGTTCAAGTGGCATCTTCTACTCCAGATTAATTCGCCGCGAGGGCTTGGATAATTTCTAAGACCAGGACCCCGACCGCACCGCACACAATGAGCCAGATCTGCCATTCAAGCCGTGCGACCATGAATTCGATTTTGCCCAGTCGCACATCAAGCTGAGCGAACCAGAAATCCGTTACCGGCGGCGGGTCTTCGGCATGATTGCGGCCAGTGATCGCGACAATTTTATTGTCCATTCTCGACCTCCAGCACCGGCAATCCCAATAGCGTTCGTTTTTCACCGTCGGTAAGAAACGTGGCCTCTCCGATACGACGCCATGTTGTCTCGCGCTCTTGCGACAATGCAGGCACCTGATCTAGGTCCGGAAACAACCGCAGCTCTTCGCCGGTGAAATCCGCCAACCAATCGCCAATTGTCCCCAACACCCGCGTCGCCAACGGCAGGACAGTCAGCCTGTAGAATGCGCGATTTGCCTCTTGGTAATTGGCATAGGTCGCGTCGCCCGTGATGCCCAACATCATCGGCGGCACTCCAAAGGCAATCGCGATTTCACGCGCGGCGGCCTCTTTGGTCTTTTGGAACTCCATGTCCGAAGGCGAAAAGCCCATCGGCTTCCAATCCAACCCGCCTTCCAACAGCATCGGACGGCCCGCGTTACGGGCGCCTTGGTGTTGGCTCTCCATCTCGCTTAGCAACCGGTCGTATTGATCCTGTGTCAGGGTCTGGCCGTCGGGCCCTTTGTAAATTATCGCGCCGGACGGTCGCGCCGCATTATCCAACAATGCTTTGGACCAGCGCGAAGCCGCGTTGTGAACCTCCATCGAACTGGCCGCAGCCTGCATCGGAGAGAACCCATAATGGTCGTCTTGCGGGTGAAAGCTCTTGAGATGGCAAACCGGAGTGCGGTCCTGGGTTACCGGGAACCGGTGCTTGCGACCGTTGACACCGTATTCATAGGCCACTGGCCATCCATCCGAGCCGGGCACGATTTTCATCCGGTCTGATCGCAACACGTGCAGCTCTAGCGGGACATCCTCGCCGCCTACAGCCTCTAGGTAGCCATTTCCGGTCAGCAACATCTGACCAAAGACGGCTTCCATCAACTCGGCACGCCCCTGCCCGCCATTTGGGCGCGACAACAAGGTCTTGATCGGATGCGTGTCGTAGCGGCGTTCGCGGTCTTGCAATACAACAGGCAATGCGGCGGCTGCTTCGGCAATCAACTTGACGGCCCGAAACCCGATAGGATTTGCGATAAAGCCATTGCGCGTCAAAGACGCTGCATCCCGCGCACCCCACGCGCCGATCCCCGATCCAGCCCAAGCAGCCACCCTGCCGGCAGCCGAAGCCTTGATTTGTGCAGGCCCTGTCGCTGCGGTCTCATCCGCTTTCGAACGATTTAGAAATTCAAACATTCATCACTCCTTGAGCCGGCCTCGTGTCGACTGTGTTTGATCCGATGAAACGAATTTACGTCAGGCAGGTAAGGGATCGGCGAACGGCCCGCTCTATGGGGCGCGCAACAGTGCGTTACAGGCCGCGCACACGGGGCCGCTGCCACGATTTGGATGGTGCCACCATCAAATCATGCGCAGCCCATACCAATGCATCGACACGGTCAGGTGATCCCCTTCCTTCGAACCCGCGTGTCGTCATCTGGCACATCTGGTCCTCTAGGGTTGCCAATCCTCGCAGATGCCGGACCCGGCCCTGTTCATATAACGCAGCCACAGGTTCGGCCCGCACGGCCTTGCCTTTGGTCGCATGCACGGCGGTAAAAGGCACAAGTGGTGAAATCTGCCGGATGACGGATTCGACCATTTCGCCACCTTGGTTAACCTCTGCCACCAACCGGTCAGCACCATAGGTGTCCATGGCGTCGATCGCAGCGCCTGCCCAAGCTGACGGTGACGCAGCCGAGACCGAAACGTCGGCAATGACAGTCATCAGCCATTCATGCGGCGGGCCGTCCATGACAACGCCCGCAACAATGATCCCGCATTCATCCGACGTGGCCTTGCCCGACACAGGCGGATCGACGGCCACGACAATACGGTCCTGAGGGGGCAGTTCGGCAACCTGCCAGCGTGCCAAATCGGCAAATGTCCACATCGCACCTGCGACATCCGTCAAAAGCTCGCCTGCGATCTCTTGGCGGCCCAAACGGGTGCCGCCATAGCGCTGTTCGATCTCATCCAGATACCCTTGCGCCAAATTGGCCCTGTTGGCAAAAGTTGTCGCGTGGGTCATTACAGTCGACGGCCGCTCCAGCAAGGCCGTAAGCGCGGCACAGGCGCGCGGGGTGGTGGTAACGCAGGCACGCGGTCGTTTGCCCAACCTAAGACCGAACTGAAGCATGTCCCATGTTGCATCTGCCTTGCGCCACTTGGCCAATTCATCCGCCCAAACCCCGTCAAACTGAGGCCCTCGCAACGCCTCGGGGTCGTGAGCGGAAAACAACTGTGCCTCTGCGCCGTTGGGCCAGCGCAGCAGGCGACGACCCGATATCCAGTCCGGCCGCCTGTCCTTTGGCGTGACAGCCATGATGCCGCTTTCGCCAAAGACCATAACCTCTCGGGCTTGCTCGTAGGTTTCAGCCACAAGACCAAGATGTGACATCTCGCCTGCGGATTGGGGTGTCGGCCCTTCAACAACACTGCGGACCCACTCTGCGCCGGCGCGCGTCTTACCCGCCCCGCGCCCGCCCAAGATGACCCAGCTACGCCACGCAGATTCTGGCGGCAACTGGTGTGGCATGGCCCAAAATTCGAACAAAAACGGCAGCGCCCTCAACGCTTCATCATCAAGCGTCTTTAGAAACTCCGTTTGTTTTGATCGCGGCGCGGATGCGATCAAGTTGGCGCCCGAGGTCAGCACGGACCGCGTCATAGTCGATGTCCGAGCCGGCGGATTTGTTTGCGTGTTTTTCATGAAATTTTTCCTCGACTTTTAGAAGAGACAGATGAACAGTTTCCAATTCGGCAAGCTTGTTCAAAACAGATTTGGGCGTCATCGCGTTCGGCGTGCCAAGTTGGCCAATCGCTACATCCAGCAGATCGCGCATACGCTCGTAGAGCCGCACAATTTCGGCCGCGCGCTTTGCAGCGCGATCAGGAACACCCTTGATCGGGTGAGATTTTTTGGTTTTCATTATGTTTTTCGCCTGTATGGACCCCCACACAGACCGAGCGGAAAACAAAGGCCTTATTGCCTTTGGTTGTTCCTTCTAGCCACTGAACGTTACAAAAAAACGGCGGGAAAGTCAATTATCCCGCCGCCTGACACGTTCGTAGTGTATTGTTTTAGTTAACTTTTATGACCTATTGGTCAAGCCATCCTAACCGTCATTTGCTCTTGCAGCTTCAATTTCACGCCACTTGGCAACATTGCGGTTATGCTCGGACAAAGTTGTCGCAAAGGCATGTCCGCCCGTCCCATCAGCTACGAAAAAGATGTATTCCGTTTGATCTGGATTCAATGCGGCTTCGATGCTCTTGCGGCCGGGATTGGCGATCGGTGTAGGTGGCAAACCCCCAATTACATAAGTGTTCCAAGGCGTCTCGCGGCGCAATTCGCTTTGGCGCAAGCCCCGACCCAATATACCTTCCCCCTTGGTTATCCCGTAGATCACCGTCGGGTCGGTTTGCAGCTTCATACCTTGGTTCAGACGGTTGATGAAAACGCTTGCCACTTGACGGCGCTCTTCTGCGACGCCGGTTTCCTTTTCGACGATGCTGGCAAGGATCAGCGCCTCTTCAGGACTGGCCAATGGCAACCCGTCAACACGTCCAGCCCAAGCTTGGGCCAGAATTTGGCTTTGTGCTTGGGTCATCCGATCAATAATCGACGAAATTGTTGTTCCAGATTTAAAGTCGTAGCTGTCAGGGGCCAGCGATCCTTCGAAAGGTATCTCTGTTATATCATTTTCCAGCATTTCGATCGCCTGCAAGCCAGACAAAATTTGCCAACTTGTAACACCTTCGGCAATGGCTGCGCGAAAACGTGTGTCAGGCGCGGCTGCGATCTGGATAAATACCTCTGGAGGCGTTTCCTCGACTGGATTGAATTTGACGACTTCGGTGTAGCGGTTCGTCGCCGGGTCCAGTTCTCGTACCTGAACCTGCGTCCGCGTCACGCCAATACGATAAACGACCTCGATGCCGCATGTATTCTGACCGCCCCGGGTTACGATATCGACGATTTCTTCCATCGACGCGGTTTCCGGTACTAGGAAATTCCCCGCTTTCAACTGGTCGTTTTTACCGGCGTAATCTGCGCCGATGCGAAACAACGATGGGCTTTTGATCGCGCCTTGTTCCTCTAACGTCTGGCTTACCGCCCGCATGTTTGAGCCACGGTCCACCTGCAAACAAATGGCCTGAGCCAATGGCCCCGGCTCTGCGTATTGGCGGACGCTGTAGGACACAACGCCTGCGATCACAAAGAGTGAAACAATCAAAAAGGTCAACGCGTTAGACGCGACATGTCGCCACATCAGTCGACTTTCCGGAATAAGACGCTGGCGTTTGTGCCACCGAATCCGAACGAATTGGACAAGGCAACATCGATCTTGCGTTCTCGCTTGGCATTGGGGGCCAGATCGATCTTGGTCTCGACCGCGGCCCTGTCCAGATTGATCGTCGGCGGTGCGACCTGATCGCGAATAGCAAGCACCGAAAAGATCGCTTCAATCGCGCCGGCGGCCCCTAACAAGTGACCTGTCGACGATTTGGTTGACGACATCGTCACATTCTCTGCGGCATCGCCCATCATCCGCTCGACCGCGCCCAGTTCAATCGTGTCGGCCATCGTCGATGTGCCATGTGCGTTGATATAGTCAATATCTGAAGGCTCTAGGCCTGCGTCCTTTAGCGCGGCACGCATCGAGCGTTCGCCACCTTCTCCGGTCTCGGACGGAGCTGTGATGTGATAGGCATCACCGGACAGACCATATCCGATCACTTCTGCGTAAATCTTTGCGCCGCGGGCTATTGCGTGTTCGTATTCCTCGAGCACAACGATACCTGCCCCCTCGCCCATTACAAACCCATCGCGATCGGCGTCATATGGCCGCGACGCTGACTTAGGATCATCAGAGCGTTTCGTCGACAATGCTTTGCAGGCATTGAAACCGGCAATGCCGATCTCGCAAATGGCGGATTCCGCGCCGCCTGCGACCATGACGTCCGCATTCCCATATTTGATCAGCCTCGACGCGTCGCCGATCGCGTGCGCTCCGGTCGAACATGCGGTCACGACTGAATGGTTTGGCCCTTTAAAGCCGTATTTGATGCTGACCTGCCCCGAAATAAGGTTGATCAATGCACCCGGAATAAAGAAAGGAGAAACGCGCCGCGGCCCTTTTTCCTTGATCATCACGGCTGTCTCGGCGATCGATTGCAGCCCGCCGATGCCGGATCCGATCAAAACGCCTGTGCGCTCTTGGGATTCGGTGTCTTCCGGCATCCAATCGGCGTCCTCGACAGCCTGTTGAGCTGCCGCAATTCCATACAAAATGAAATCATCGACCTTGCGCTGATCTTTTGGCGCGAGATATGCATCAGGATTAAACGTCCCGTCCGTCCCGTCGCCACGAGGAACCTCGCACGCATAATCAGTAGCCAAGTGGCTGGCATCGAAGCTCTTGATAGTATCGGCGCCCGATTGACCGTCCAGAATTCTCTTCCAGCTGTCTTCGACACCGTCCGCCAATGGCGTGACCAAACCCATTCCTGTAATAACGACGCGACGCATGACTGCCCTCACTTGCTCTTGCGATATTTCCTCCCTGATAGCCCAGTGCACACACTCGGGGCAAGTGCAGCAACGGGTCCTAACTTCAATTGGCGATCAGACCTTCATCTTGAATTAAGTGAATGACGTTAATCATATTCCCAACTTGATTGAAGGCCATCGATGTCGCGTATTAAAGCAGTTCTTGTGGTCATTTCCTGCCTATCGGGGACATCCGCCATTTCCATGCCGGCTTGTGATGTTGTTGCCGCCCTACAGCGGATCCATTTTGCCCAGGAACGGCTGGTAGAAGCGCCCCAACGGATGCTGGCCAGTCGTGACCGCGTTGTTTTGCGGCAGGGACTTAAATCACTGTCACCCGCAAACATCTCGTATGGGCTTGGCAGTCAAATCAATGCCGAACAACGCAATCTGATTTTTCAGGTGCTTGATGGATCCCAAATGTTTCTCGGTGCGCTTGATGACAATAACATCCAATTGGCGTTGGATATTCGGAAAAACCCGACGAACCAGCGACGCGCGGAACGGGTTCTGGATATTTTGCCGAAATTTGAATGCCATACGGGCGTTCAAGGCGAAAACGGCGGAACCTCGCGCAGCGCATCAGGCTTAACTGATGGGTTCACTGGCGAAGCTATTGCCAAACAACTTCCATGGTTGGGCCTTGTACTTGCAATAGTTTCTGGCGTTTTGTGGCTGGCCATCCCCCGCATCCGCAAGAAAATGGTCACCCGAAAACAACGCGCGCGCAGGTTCCCGCTGAATCAAAGTGTGAAATACATATACAAACAAGACATTTACGGCGGAAAGGTGGTCGACATCAGTTGCTACGGACTCAAACTTCAACACAACACGTCTTCTGCCAGTGTTGGGGACATTATCGACATTTGGATGTTGGGGGATTGGCAAAAAGGAACAGTGACCTGGTCAAACGACGTCTATTGCGGTCTGCAATTCAAATTCCCACTACTTGTCTCCGATATCAGAACACTTCGGATGTATTCAAAGAACGGCAAGGCCGCGTAAACGAAAACGGCGCCCAATTTGGACGCCGTTTCAAAAATCTCTGTAAGAGGCTTACTGAGCTTCGTTGATGAACTTTACCGCGTCACCAAATGATTGGATCGTCTCGGCTGCATCATCAGGAATTTCGATACCGAATTCCTCTTCGAATGCCATTACCAGCTCAACTGTATCAAGGCTGTCTGCACCCAGATCGTCGATAAAGGACGCGGATTCGACAACTTTGTCTTCTTCCACACCCAAGTGCTCTACTACGATCTTGCGTACGCGGTCTGCGACGTCGCTCATGTCAATTCCTCACGTTTTTGGGCCTCGGCCCTGTTTTGGTATGGGGCCAGGCCCCTTGCCCCGAAGGGCACTAGAACGCCCGATAAAGGGCGATAAGAATTTGTGCAACCCTCATTTGACGCCACGTCAAATGAGGTCCGGCACACTCTGCGAGGCCTATATCAGGTAATCGGCATTTCGCAAACGGTTTCGGTGCAAACCACACCGAAGACTGGCTAGTACATCGCCATGCCGCCGTTTACATGCAAGGTCGTTCCAGTAATATACGCGGCTTCATCACTTGCCAGATAGAGAACCGCCGACGCGATTTCCTCAGGCGTGCCCATGCGTCCAGCAGGGATTTGCCCCAAAATGCCGCCCTTTTGATCGTCATTTAGTTTGTCGGTCATTGCTGTCTCGATGAACCCGGGTGCGACGCAATTTACGGTGATCCCACGGCTCGCGACTTCGTAGGCGATAGATTTGGACATGCCAACCATACCCGCCTTGGAGGCCGCGTAATTGGCCTGACCAGGGTTACCTGTGGTCCCTACGATGCTGGAAATGTTGATGATTCTTCCCCATCGGGATTTCATCATTCCACGGATCGCACCCTTACAGATACGCATGGTCGATGTCAGGTTCACCTCTAGAACGCTTGACCATTCGTCGTCTGACATCCGCATGAAAATATTGTCGCGGGTGATGCCTGCGTTATTTACCAGAATGTCCAATGACCCCATCGCCTCGATTGCCGCCTTGGGCAAGGCATTGACCGCCTCGGCATCGCTTAGGTTGCACGGCAGAACGTGGGCACGTTCGCCAAGTTTGGCGGCCAGCTCATTCAGCGGGGCGACCCTGGTTCCCGACAACCCAACCGTCGCACCGCGGGCGTGCAACGCTTCGGCGATTGCGCCTCCGATGCCGCCGGACGCACCGGTAACAAGGGCATTTTTACCTGTAAGATCAAACATTTAATTTCCTTATTTCATCTGGAATTAGGCGGCAATTGTCGCCGCAGCTGCCTTGATTTCATCCGGGGTTCCGACCGCTTTGGTGGCGATAGATTTGTCGATCCGGCGCACCATACCAATAAGGGCTTTGCCTGCGCCGATCTCATAAATTTCTTCGACGCCCTCGCTGGCCATGTAGGCGACGCTTTCGCGCCAGCGGACCGATCCCGTAACCTGTTGAACCAAGAGCGACCGGATGTTTGCGGGGTCACTTACGGCTTGTGCTACAACGTTTGCAACCAATGGCACTTTTGGAGTAGAAATTTTAACGTTATCAATAGCTTCTGCCATTTCCGTTGCCGCAGGCGCCATCAAACTACAGTGAAATGGTGCGCTGACAGGTAGCAACAGCGCACGTTTGGCGCCTTTCTCCTTGGCCAAAACAACGGCCCGTTCTACCGCGGCTTTATGGCCAGATACGACAACCTGACCGGGATCATTGTCGTTCGCGGCTTCGCAGACTTCTCCCTGAGCCGCCTCTTCAGCGACATTTCGTGCGGCTTCAAAGTCTAGCCCCAGCAAAGCCGCCATAGCGCCCACGCCAACAGGTACCGCACGTTGCATCGCGTTTCCGCGCACACGCAACAGACGGGCGGCGTCTGCTACCGAAATCGCCCCCGCGGCCGCCAGCGCAGAATATTCACCCAGCGAATGTCCAGCCACAAACGCAGCCGCATCGACTGGAATGCCTTCCGCCTCAAGTGCGCGTATCGCGGCCAGCGACGTCGCCATCAACGCAGGTTGCGCGTTGCGCGTAAGCGTCAGTTCGGCGATATCGCCGTTCCAAATCAAATCAGACAGCTTTTCACCCAAAGCCTCATCAACCTCATCGAAAATGGCTTGGGCTGCGGGATATGCTGCCGCCAGTTCTTGCCCCATCCCGATCGCTTGAGCGCCCTGCCCCGGAAATACAAATGCTCGCATGTGCGGCTCCCTCTAACTTCGTGTTTTTCCACTGACTATCCTGCGTAGACATTTGGCACAAGGTTTCAGCATCCGCGCACAGCATCCCTGCGATGGTTCAGGGCGACACGGGAACTGGTTGGTATTAGTGTTGCGCAAACAAACCCGAAAAAATGGGGCATCCATGACCGATACGCAATTTAGCACAACGACCAAAGTCTTTCATTGGCTGACAGCCCTATTGATCCTGACGATCATTCCTCTGGGTGTCATTGCCAGCCGAATTGATCCTGTCACTGATCAACTGATCGCGCAAAAGACGTTGCTGTTCTCGATACATAAAACAATGGGAGTCGCTGTGTTTATCGTGGCCCTCGCCCGTATTGCTTATGCCTTGACCCAAACCAAACCGGCGCCGCTGCATCCCGACAGGCGGCTTGAAACCGCATTGGCAGAGGTCGTCCATTGGTTGCTGTATTTGTCCCTCGTGCTGGTGCCATTGTCCGGCTGGATTCATCATAGCGCCGCCGCGGTTGCGGCTCCGATCTGGATACCTTTTGCAAATTCCCTGCCATTTGTGCCAGTCAATCCCACAGTTTCCGACCTGTTTGGAGGTCTTCACTGGCTTTGGAGCAAGATCATGGTCGCAGCGATCCTGTTGCATTTATCAGGCGCACTGAAACACCTCCTGATCGACAAAGACGCCAGCTTGCGCCGGATGTGGTTCGGTCAGACATCGGTCGTGGCTTTGACCTCCAACGCGAACCGCATACCTGCCATTGTCGCAATTTCTGTTTATGCCGCCGCAACCGCATTTGGCGTCGGATTAGGTGCATATTCGCCTTCGGCCTCTCAACAATCGTCGCGTTTGGAGACGCCGCAATCCGGTTGGACCGTCACATCGGGTCAGATCGGTCTTACGATCACCCAGTTGGGCAACCCTATCTCGGGATCATTCAAAAACTGGACCGCTGCTATCGACTTTGACGAAACGGCTGTGGGGGTTGCGGGCACGGTGAATACAACGATCGACATCGGGTCCCTGCAACTGGGAAGCGTTACAAACCAAGCGATGGGTCATGATTTCTTTGACCAATCCGTATTTCCCACCGCCCAATTTATCGGGGAACTGATTTCGCAAGGGGGCGAACATTCAGCCGACGGCATCCTGACGATAAAAGACCATAGCCATCCGCTGTCGTTTCCGTTCGAATTAAACATCGATGGGAACACAAGCGAAATGGCAGCTACGGTGTCTCTGAACCGTACGGATTTCGGGATCGGCGGCTCGATCACCGACGAGGCAAATCTGGCAAACACCGTGGCCCTGACACTGTCGGTAATAGCGACGCGCTAACGACAAGGGCCGCAACGCATTTGCGCTGCGGCCCCTGCATCCTATCGGTCGGAGTTACTCGGCCTTCATCGCCTCGATTGAAATCGTAACCTGTACTTCGTCGCTGACGAAGGGTGCAAATTTCCCAAGATCAAAATCCGACCGCAAAACCGTCGCGGTCGCATCAAAACCCGCCCAAGGTTTGCCGGCCATCGGATGATCCGCCAACTGGTTCAACGTAGCGTCCAGAGTGACCGCCTTGGTGACATCGTTAATGGTCAAGTCACCCGTGATCATTGCGGTATTGTCGCCAGTTACGTCGATTTCTGTGGATGTAAAAGTGATCATCCCCTTAGCTGCGGACCCCAAAAAATCATCGGACATAAAATGATTGAACCGCGCCTCCCATCCCGTGAACATCGACTGAACGGGCATGCTAACCGTCACTGACGACGCCTCTGGTGCGTCTGTGTCTAGCATGATTTCGCCTTCAAATCCCGAAAACATGCCGTAGGTCGTCGAGAAACCCAAATGGTTATAGGAAAAAACGATTTGGCTGTGGCTGGCGTCAAGAACATAGGCCTCAGGCTCGGCCAGTGCGGCACCGGCCGAAATTGTCATTGCGGCGGATAGTGTCATTATGCGTTTCATCTGAAAGCTCCTTTGTTTCAGATGACAATCTGACTTGCGCAACCGCCGCAATCAATTGCGCACGAACGAACATCGCGTGTTCGTGAAAACAGACATTGTTATCGCGACGGCGGCGTCGCCGCTACGGTTCGTGCCGGGACGCTGCCGATGAAATCTGCACGCAAACGGGCTGAAACGACAGTCAATTCAGCCATTGCCCCACGCGCTATTTCTGCCGAAGCACTGCCATCATGCAAGATCAGTGCGAGGGTCTTGTCCGCGTTTCCAGACGTCTCATCAACAATCTTAAAGCCGTGAATCGCATCAAACCCCAACTGTGCCAGCAAAACACCCTTGCCTCCTCGACTGCCTGACACTTTGCGGACTTCGCCCAGTCCCAAATCAAATTGCCATTCAACGTCACCTGTCCGGCGCGCGTAGGAAATCAGCACATAAGCAAATGCGACACAGAAAACTGACAACGCGCCCCGCATCAGGAAGGTGTCAGTTTGAACCAACGCCGTGGGAACCATCCAAAATCCCAGAGCAGCCGCAGCAAAACCTGCGCCAAATACAAATGCAGCAGCCTGCAGAACAAGGCTAGCGGAACTCGTTTCGCGCCGGCTTTTGATCACATAGCCCCAGTATGTTTCGGTAATCCGTGCCGGCCCGCCGTCGAACGCAGATGCCGTCGATACATCGACTTGCGGTTGAAAGGATATGTCGCTCATGTCTTGTGCCCCTTGTTGTTGCCAGCTATCTGACTGCCAAATGGGGCATAAACATGCCAGTAATCCGACATCGTTAAGGTTTTGTTTACTAGTTCGAAACTTGCGCAAGTGATCGGCGCCCGATCCGCAAAATCGTCAAGAATTTAACGGTTGCGCAGTCACCTGTGCCCTGTATAAGGCCCCATCCTTCCGCGACTGTTATGAACTGCGCAGTCTCTCGTGGGTGGGGTGCGGTTAGGATCATCGCCCCGTCCTTTGAAATGCGCCGAAAAATGAATGGAGTGCACATGCCGCTATATGAGCATGTTATGATTTCGCGTCAGGACTTGTCCAATACACAAGCCGAAAGCCTGATCGAACATTTCGGAACTGTTCTTGCCGACAACGATGGCAAAATGGTTGATTCCGAATACTGGGGCGTCAAAACGATGGCCTACAAGATCAACAAAAACCGCAAAGGCCACTACGCTTTCTTGCGCACAGATGCCCCTGCATCCGCGATCCAAGAGATGGAGCGCCTGATGGGCCTGCACGACGACGTTATGCGCGTTCTGACCATCAAGGTTGACGAGCACGCCGAAGGCCCGTCGGTTCAAATGCAAAAACGCGAAGAACGTGGCGACCGCCGCGAACGTCGCTAACCTAGATCAGGAAAGGATTCTAAACCATGGGAACTAAACCATTTTTCCGTCGCCGTAAGTCCGATCCGTTTGAGGGCGAAAACGCCCCCAAGATCGATTACAAAGACACACGTTTGCTGCAGCGCTACATCTCTGAGCGCGGCAAAATCGTCCCTGCACGTATCACCGCTGTTGGTGCCAAGAACCAGCGCAAGCTCGCCAAGGCGATCAAGCGTGCCCGGTTCCTCGCCCTTCTGCCCTACGCTGTTAAGTAAGGAGCGCAAGTCATGGAAATCATCCTACTCGAGCGCGTCGCGAAACTTGGCCAGATGGGCGAAGTTGTGAACGTCAAAGAAGGCTACGCCCGCAACTTCTTGCTGCCACAAGGCAAGGCACTGCGCGTCAACGCTGCAAACATCGCTCGCTTCGAGGCCGAAAAGGCCCAGATGGAAGCGCGCAACCTTGAGACCAAAAAAGAAGCCGATGCATTGGCTGAAAAGCTGGACGGCGAGCAGTTCGTCGTGATTCGCTCTGCGTCCGACGCAGGGTCGCTGTATGGCTCTGTCACAACTCGTGACGCCGCCGATGCCGCAACCGAAGCAGGTTTCTCGGTCGACAAGCGTCAGGTTGCGCTGACAGGTCCGATCAAGGATCTGGGCTTGCACATGGTTAATGTCACGCTTCACCCAGAAGTAACGGTCACAATCGAGCTGAACGTCGCCCGTTCTGCCGAAGAGGCCGAGCTGCAAGCAGCTGGCAAATCCATCGCTGAACTGGCCGCCGAAGAAGAAGCAGCCGCTGAATTCGAAATTCAGGAACTGTTCGACGACATCGGCGCCGCCCAAATGGACGATGACGATCTGGACGCCGCACCGGCGACAGAAACAGAAACTTCGTCTGACGAAGACTAAACGTCTGCGTCGATCCAAAAGTTGCCCAAGGGCCGCGCTTAATCATAGCGCGGCCCTTTTGCGTGGCATTGTCTTGACCATCCGCTAGCGACGCTCAACTATGTTCCAAATGGTTAATGAGGCCCGCAGTGACGATCAATTTCTCTCGCCGGAATGTATTAAACTCAATAGGTTGCCTTGCGGTCTCGACCTCAGGGTTGGTTGGGTGTGGTCCAACCACAGGCAAAAGCGCGGCCACCGCTGCCACAACACACAGGTCGATCGCGACGCGAAATGTCATCGATCATGTGACCGACGGCCTGCTCGCACAAATTCGACGGCAATCCATTCCTCCGCCGCAGGCGACGCGCGCCTTTGCTATGGGCCATCTTGCCGGGTTTCTGGCCCTGAACGGTGTGGTCCAACGCTATAGAACACCCCACTCGATCGGCAACGGTCCGGCTGGGGCAGACCCACAGACGGCCTATGCAACAGCATTTTCCAGAGCCGCAGGGATCGCTGTTGGGGCCAATATGGGGCCGCATGCGTCATCCGGACTTGCACACATTGCGAATAGCGACCGCAAATCACTTGGCGTCACTTGGGGCGAACGCGTCGGAACCTATGTCGCAGGCATCCGGCGTCAGGACGGTTCGGGCCGTACGGCCCACGTGCTGGACAGTCAGCGCTATCCAAAACGGCGAGGCCCGATGACATGGGTGCCAACTGGCAACCATCACGGCGCCCGAGGAACGGTTGCGACCCTTGCGAATGCCCCGCCGCTTCTGCCAGGTTGGGGGAAACTTCGCCCATTCGGCATATCGAGCGCCCGCGCATTTCGGCCAGAGGCATTTCCAGCCGCGAATTCTCCTGAATTTGCGCGGCAATTTCAAAAAGTAAAACACCTCGGCAGGTTTCAGAACAGCCAACGTTCCGCGGATCAAACCCAGATAGCCATGTTTTGGGAAGACGGTCCGGGCGGTGTGTCCCCACCTGGTCACTGGCAGGTCATTGCGATGCGCGTGCTGCAACCGCTCGGCCTCGACCTGATCACCTATGCGCATCACTTAGCTTTGTTCAGTATGTCTCAGGCTGACGCGGCAATTGTCGCATGGGATAGCAAATATCATTACGATGTCGTACGCCCCGTGACCGCGATCCGAACCTACGGAAATCATATTCAAAACAACCGGAACCTCAATCAAGCAGACCCTACGTGGCGATCCCTGATCCCTTCGCCGCCCTTCCCAGCTTATATTTCGGGACATTCCGCATTTGCAGGTGCCTCCGCGCGTATGTTGGCCAATGTGA
>CAXIAS010000007.1:0-49733 GCA_964022195.1 uncultured Roseobacteraceae bacterium | reverse complement strand
GCACATCTGCTAACCATCGCAGAACAAGGGCCATCCAGACGGGTGGCCCTTTTTCCATGTTGACCACCCAACGGCTGGTGTTGCGCGCCGCCATATCCAATGACCTGAATGATTTATTTGCTGTATTCAGCAACGCACAGGCCATGCGCTATTGGTCGACACCGCCACACCCGAACCCTGATGTGACCAAGGGAAATCTGGACCGAATGATCGCAAATTCGAAATCTGCGCTGACCTATTTTGTGATCGAATACCGTGGCCGCGTCATCGGTTGTGCAGGAATGCATAGTCACAATGAGGTCGGCTTTATCCTACATCCTGATTACTGGCGGAAGGGTATTATCCGTGAAGCTATGACCCGCATTATCCCATATTTGTTCGACACCACGGGTGTTTCGCAACTGACCGCGGATGCTGACCCACGCAATATTGCATCCGTTAAATGCCTGAAATATCTAGGCTTTGTGGTGACAGGAACCGCCAAAGACACCTATTGTATTGAAGGAAAATGGTCCGACAGCATCTATCTGGCGCGACAGCGCCCTTGATCCTGCCAGTGTGTCGCGCTAAGTACGCGTCACGGTCCGCAGTTCACCGAGGCGTCGCCACCCCAATCAGGGATCGCTAAACCTGCATTTCACATGACATCCGCTGTTGATCATCACAGCCGGACGACAAGGGCGACCATCACCCGCGTGCGCGGGCCGGCATGACGTGAAGGACAACACATGGCACGTGACCATATTTCATTAACGATCCCAGACCTCTCCAGCTTTGCCAAGACAATGCGCAGCGAGCTAAAGAAATCAGACGATTTGCCAGGACATGCGGCGATGCTGTCGCTGATTGCGCGCGCCGCCGGATACGAAAATCACCAACACCTGCGATCAAATCAGGAAACTGCACCCAACCCACAATTGGCCAAGGCACGAATGGTGTTTGATGCGCAGGGGAAAATGTTCCGCTGGCCTAAGCAAACCTCTGTCCAAGAGATGTGCCTATGGACGTTTTGGGCCCGATTGCCTGACGCTGAGATGACCGAAGCCGAGGTCAACGAGATCCTGATTGCCGGACATGGGTTTGGTGACCATCCGCTGCTGCGTCGTGCGATGATTGGACACGGGATGATGACTCGCACTGCTGATGGTAGGGTTTATCGTAAGGTGCCCACCCAGATGCCTGAAGCCGCAGCCAAGCTATATTCCGAGCTGCGTCCGCTCTGGGGCTAGCGCCCTTCGAATTGCGCTGTGCGCTTCTCTAGAAAGGCTACGACCCCTTCTTTAAAGTCGCGGGTCTGGCCGCATTTTCCCTGCAGTTTCGCCTCTAACGCCAACTGTTGATCCAGATCGTTGTCAAACGATCCGCGGATGGCATCCTTGAGGTGTTTGTAGGTTTGGGTCGGGCCATTTGCCAAATGGACTGCACGGGCGCGCCAATGCGCCTCGAATTCTGTCGCGGGCTTTGCCTCATAAATCATGCCCCAATCCGCTGCCTGCTCGGCACTGATCGGATCAGCAAACAGGGCCGCCCCCATCGCGCGTGCAGCCCCTATCTGGCGTGGCAACCAATAGGTGCCACCAGCATCGGGGATCAACCCGATCTTGGTAAAGGCCTGCAAGAAAAACGCATCATGCGAGGCGATGACCACATCTGCCGCCAGAGCAAGGTTCGCCCCTGCACCCGCTGCAGGACCATTTACAGCGCAGATCGTTGGCACGGGACAGTCAAAAATCGCCTTGAGCATCGGGACATATTCGTCGCGCAAGGTTCTTTCCAGGTCCAGATTATGGGCGCCCCGACCGTCGCCCAGGTCCTGTCCAGAACAAAACGCCCGGCCCTGCCCTGTCAGGACGATACATCTAACCGAGGTTTCCAGATCCTTGAACGCATGGGTAATTTCCGCCCGCATTTGCGTAGATAGCGCATTCATCACATCTGGTCGGTTCAAAGTGATGATACCGACGCCGTCTGCGGTCTCGACCGTGATTGCCTGATAGTCCATGCCTTAATCCTTTGACTTGTTCGTGCAAACTTATCGTGCAGCGTTGCGATGAAAAGAACTACGGTGCGTCACAACTTGAGGATTTCATCCAAACGTTTTTGTTCGTCCGCATTCAATGGGGCGACGGTCGTGCGTGCGCGGCTACGGATCGCGCCCCAGCCGATCAGCAGGGCGATAAACAACAAGGCTGGAGCCGCAAGCCAAAGGATCAGGTTCGCGCCTTGTGTTGTCGGGTTGAGCAGGATGAACTCGCCGTAGCGGCGCACCAGATAGTCAACAGCGTCCTGATCTGTGTCACCCGCCACCAACCGTTCGCGCAGCACAATTCGCAGATCGCGCGACAATTGCGCGTTGGATTCGTCGATATTTTCGTTTTGGCAAATCGGACAGCGTAGATCGGCCGATAGGGCCCGCGCACGCGCCTCTAATGCCGGATCATCAAGCATTTCATCCGGCTCGACCGCGAATGCGGGTCCAGAAAGGCACAGCAAAAATGCAAGCAAACGGATCACAGAACTGCCGCCTTGTTCGGTCGGCGGGCCGTGGCGCCAACCCGCAGGCGCCTGTCGCTTAGGGACAGCAAACCGCCCAACGCCATCAACATCGCGCCCCCCCAAATCCAGTTTGCAAAGGGTTTGATGTAGACGCGCACGACCTGCCCGCCACCCGGTTGCGGATTGCCAATGACCACATAAATATCGCGCAGAATACCATTGCGGATTGCCGCTTCGGTGGTTGGCATTTGGGCGACCGGATAGAACCGTTTTTCCGGTTTCAGCGTGTCGATGACATGGCCGTTTTTGGCCACGATGACCGCGGCAAAGGTTGTGGCATAGTTCGGCCCTGTTTCGCGACTGACATCTCCTAGTGTGAAATCATATCCGCCCAGCGACATAGTTTCCCCTAAGGCCAAGACTTGGATGTCTTCCTCTTGCCAAGCTGTTATACCTGCCACGCCAAACAGGCAGACCCCTAGCCCTGCATGTGCGATGGCTTTGCCCCATTCCGCCCGCGGCAGGCGCAATGCCCGCGCCAAACGTGCGCTAAGTCCACCGCGCCCTGACCGGTTGATCAAATCCAGCGCAACACCACCGACGACCCAAGCCCCCAGTGACAGGCCGATCGGCCCCAAGGCAGAACGTCCTGTTTGGGCCGCGTAGGCCAGCAGCCCCAGCGCCACAGCGAGCACAGCTACAGGCGTCAATTGTTTGACCAATCGCTGCAGATTGCCCCGTTTCCAAGCCAGCATCGACCCGATGGGAAGTGCCAACGCAAGCAACACCATAAACGGAGTGAACGCCGCATCAAAGAACGGTGGCCCGACCGACAGTTTTCTATCCAGCAACATCTCTGCCACCAATGGCCAGATCGTCCCGATAAAGACGACAAAGGCGCTGACGGCGAGCAGGATATTATTCAGGATCAACCCGCTTTCGCGGCTGACCACACCAAAGACGCCTTTGGCTTCCAGACTGCCTGCACGCGCCGCGTATAGGGTCAGCGCCCCGCCTAGGAAAACCGCTAGGATCATCAGGATGAACACGCCGCGTTCGGGATCGCTGGCAAAGGCGTGCACGGACGTCAGCACGCCTGACCGCACGATAAACGTGCCCAATAGGGAAAAGCCGAACGCAAGAATGGCCAGCAACACGGTCCAACTCTTGAGCGCTTCGCGCTTTTCGACAACAATTGCGGAATGCAGCAACGCGGCGGCGATCAACCACGGCATAAACGATGCGTTCTCAACCGGATCCCAGAACCAAAAGCCGCCCCAGCCCAGCTCGTAATAGGCCCACCACGATCCTAGCGCGATCCCGATTGTCAGAAACACCCATGCGGCCAACGTCCAAGGTCGGACCCAGCGGGCCCAAGCAGCATCAACCCGTCCCTCGATCAGGGCGGCCACAGCGAATGAAAACGCCATGCTTAGGCCAACATAACCAAGGTATAGAAACGGAGGATGAAACGCGAGGCCGGGGTCTTGTAGTAGCGGGTTTAGATCTTGTCCGTTCAAGGGGGGCACTGCTAGACGCGCAAACGGGTTCGACGTCAGCAGGATAAAGGCCAGAAACGCCACTGAAATGGCGCCTTGCACCGACAAAACCCGCGCGCGCAGCCGGTCCGGCAAGCCGCCACCAAACCATCCGGCACAGGCTCCGAACAGCGCAAGAATTAGCACCCACAACAGCATAGAGCCCTCGTGATTGCCCCAAACGCCGCTGATTTTATACAGCAGCGGTTTGGCCGTGTGCGAATTCTGGACAACAATCGCGAGCGAAAAATCCGATTGCACAAAAGCGCGGGTCAGCACCGCAAATGAAAACCCGATCAGGATCAGTTGACTGGTCGCGGCAGGCTCGGCCAATGCCATCATGCCCCGATGCCCTCGGTGTGCCCCAATCATTGGCACGATGGTTTGAACCACGGCCAGCCCCAGCGCCAGAATCAAGGCGAAATCAACATGTATTCAGTGTAGCGCATGCACTGCCCCCTGCACAGGTGGCTGGGCGTTTGGTCGCAGGGAATTGTTGCCTAGGTCACTAGACCCCCTTGCAAGACATATGTCAGCCCTGCAACCAACAACCCCCCAATGACCAACCGCACCAGCCAGCGCAATGCGTCCTCGATTGCGGATAGCCGCAAACTAACGTTGGACCGATGGACATCGTCGACCGCATTTCGGGTTTCTAGTGCGCTAAGGCGGCGGATGATCTCTAACTCTTCGGTTTCGGTCATTGGCTGGCCTGCCAGTCGCGCAGGGCGGCGTTGTCACCCGCATCGATCTCGACCGGTGCCTGTGTGGTCTTGGCTGCTGCGGCTTTCATCACCTCACGTTGGAACTGTTGCCCCTTAACTTGATGGCGCGCGCCAAAGTAAAAGCTGACAACAACCCCCATCAACCACCACAATGGTTCGGGGACTGTTTGAATACCCGCCATTCGGGCCGTAAACCAGTCCGGACTCGTCATAGCCGATACAAACAACGCAATCGTCCCAATCGCCAACATCGGGCGCGGCAACCGGTTCAACCCGTCAACAAACCTGTCAAATCGGCCCAGATTGGGTTGCGTAAATTCTGCCGCAAATTGCGCGAGCGCCGCTTGCCGCTCTGATGTGGCGCGAACTGCCCCTTTTTCCGCATTCTCACGGAATACTTCGACAGTCTGCGCGACAGTGTTGCGCCCATCGCCGAATAAGAAACTCATGATCTGAGTGATTAGCCCCATTTGGATGTCCTCGCTTGGTGTTCGTCGTCCGTCAGGTGGTAGCGCGCATTAATGAAATGCTCGGCGCGTTTGATCCAGCCGCCTTTGCCACCGTCGCGGCTACGGGCGTATTTTCGGCTGGCCTTCCGCCGGTCCGCCAAATCGTAATAGTAGTTGCGCCGCGCGATGCCGTAAGCGTCGGCCAGATGATCAGGCGCCGCGGCAACAGCCGTTCGGGCAGCCGCGATTGTTTTGGGGCCAATAACCCCATCAACCCGAGCCGGTATTCGCATCTGATTTAGCAATCTCTGCAATATTTTGACGGCATGACTGCCCGCGTTCACATACATGTCAAAAACGCTAGATTGTAACGGCTCAGGCAGGTCTGCGATCCTGGGTTTGCGGAAGTAGTGATCCACAAAGATCGCCTCAGCCTGATCTGCCGACAACAGTTGAACGTCCGCGGCGTCAACCACACCGTCGCCATTCAGGTCCATGCCCAAACGGCGCATCGTGTGGATAGTGACGCCAAACTTTGTGGCGCCCCCGGGATCGTCAGGGTCGTTTACATAACCACCCTCTCGGGAGACGATTTCTTTGGCTATTTGTGTAACGTTTTGCATGGTTCTTGATCCGCTATGTGTGGATCAACCATGCACGGGCAGTCGTTAATTGGTCGCAGCCCCACCGTCCGGTGATACATAGACGCCTTGATCTTTCAGGGCGTCTATCACCTCTTTTGGCATGTAGGTTTCATCGTGTTTGGCCAGAATTTCAGTGGCCTCAAATGTGCCATTGATCAACCGACCCAGTCCCACCATGCCTTGGCCCTCTTCGAACAGGTCCGGCAATATCCCGTCATAGGTTACGGGAACCGAGGCACCGCCGTCAGTGACACGAAATGACACTTGCTGACCCCCGCCGCGCACCAAACTGTCAACCTCGACCAGACCGCCAATCCGAAATGTCTCGGCCGTAGTTGGCGGGTTTTCAACCACCTCGCTGGGTGCGCGAAAGTAATTGATCCCGCCGCGCATCGCGTAACCGATCAAAGCAGTCGAAACCGCAAGCGCAACGAAGGCTAGAATGATGATTTGAATACGGCGGGTTTTTTTGAGTGATTTCATGGATATACCGGTGCCAGAATCAGGCCAGCGGTTTCATCGAGCCCCAGCATCAGATTGGCGTTTTGCACCGCCTGCCCACTGGACCCTTTGGTTAGATTGTCTAGAACGGCAATTACAATCGTGCGACCTGCAATGCGGTCGGCCACGACACCAATATGGCAATGATTGCTTGCGCGAACGTGTTTGATCGACGGGGTTTCCCCAATCGGAAGAACGGTTAGAAATGGCTCGGTTTTATAGGCATCAGCCAAGGCCTTGTGGATTACCACCGCGTCCCCGTCGACATAGACTGTTGCCAGGATCCCGCGGTTCGCTGGAACCAGATGCGGCGTAAATTGCACCTGCACGCGACGTCCGGCTAGGGCTGAAAACTCTTGATCGAACTCCCCCAGATGGCGATGGGTCCCCCCCACTGCATAACCGTGCAGATTTTCGGACAGCTCGGCATGGAGCAAATTTTCTTTAAGCGCGCGCCCAGCACCGGATACGGCAGCCTTGAGGTCGATGGTGATCCTGTCCAGATCAATAACACCCGCCGCGATCAACGGCCGCAAGGCATATTGCCCCGTGGCCGCATTGCAGCCAGTGCCAGCGACCAGTCGCGCGGATGCAATGTCGTCGCGGTAAAATTCGGTCAGACCGTAGACGGCCGTCTTTTGCAGATCGGGGGCGGAATGTGGTTTCCCATACCACGCCTCATAATCCGCAGGGTCCCGAAGTCGAAAATCGGCCGAGAGATCAACGATCTTCACGTGCTCGGGCAGCTTTGCGATGACCGCCTGTGAGGTGGCATGAGGCAAGGCGCAGAATACCAGCGCGACATCAGAAAAATCCACCTGTTCAATCGTGGTCAGAACTGGCAGGTCGAGGTGACGTAAATGAGGATAAACCGAGGCCATCGATAGGCCCGCCTTAGAATTCCCAGAAAGGGCCGTGATGGTCAGATCGGGGTGCGTAGCGATCAGTCGAACGAGCTCTGCACCAGTATAGCCAGAGGCCCCAAGAATAGCGACGTTGTGGGTCATAAGAGTGATCCTAGAATGAGATCGTAAATCAGGGATGCATTTTAATGCGCATCAGGCGGCGGTGAATGTGATCTCTCGTCGCAGGAACTGCGTGGCGCGTGATGACACCTGTTTGGGATCGCCTGTCGTCAAAAACGCGCTCTTGGTTCCTGATCCGATCATTTCGGGGCGGCGGGTCAAATAGTCAGCGAGGCTCTCGGCGACTAGGTCAGCTTGACTGTAGACCTGTACATCCGCGCCCAAGGCGTTCTGGAATGTTTCAGCCATCAACGGGTAATGCGTGCAGCCCAGAATGGCCGCGTCCGGTTGCGGCATCTTGCGCTTTAGCGCATCCACATGGCTGCGCACCAATGCCTCGGCCAAAATGAAATCACCGTCTTCTATTGCATCCACGACACCGCCACAGGCTTGGCCCTCGACGTCGACGCCTATTGCCCGAAAAGCCAGTTCGCGTTGGAACGCACGGCTGCTAACGGTGGCAGGCGTCGCAAACAATGCAACATGTTTAACAGCCACCTCACGCGGTGGCGAATTGTCGCCCCATTGGCGTTCTGTGAGCGATTCAATCAAGGGGACAAAAACCCCTAGGACCCGTTTGCCTTGAGGGATCCAAGCCTCTTGCATACGGCGCAAGGCCGCGGCGCTGGCCGTATTGCAGGCCAAAATGACAAGATCACAGCCCTCGTCGAACAGGCGCTGGGTGGCTGCGGTGGTCAGATCATAGATATCGTCGGGCTTACGGACCCCGTAAGGCGCATTTGCGCTATCGCCCAAATAAACAAAAGGCACGTCCGGCAGGCGTTTTTGCACGGCGTCCAGCACCGTCAGGCCGCCTAATCCGCTGTCAAAGATGCCCACTGCCATGTCAAAGGTCCTCGCCGGTTTGCTGCTTTGGTTTCTACATAGGCAGAAACCGGCGGGATATCCATATGCGGTTTACGCTACTGCGCGGCAACCTGTTGCGGGGCCGCCCGAAGCGCCGCCCACAGTTCTTCGCGTCGCTTCTTGGCCTTGCGGGCGTTTGCATCCTTTACCGGACCAAACCCGAGGATCTGAAGCGGCAATTCGGCCAACGCACGTGCGGCATCCGCTTCATATCCTTCGGGTAATGACAGCAGGTCGTTCATGTCCGCCTCGTATTGTGAGATCAAGGCGCGTTCCATCCGGCGTTCGGCCGTATAGCCAAACACATCAAACGGGGTGCCACGTAGAACCTTGAGCTTGGCCAATAACGGAAAGGCGCGGGCCATCCACGGTCCGAATTCACGCTTTTTCGGGCGACCGTTGGGCCCTTTTGTCGACAGGATCGGCGGGGCCAGATTGAATGTCAGCTTCAGGTCGCCATCGAACACCTCGCTAGCCTTGGATTTGGTGTCGGCCAACAGGCGCGCGACCTCGTATTCATCCTTGTAGGCCAATAGCTTGTGGTATCCGCTGGCGACGGAATCCTGTATCTCGGTGCCCTCGAACTTCGCGACCAGATCTTGGTATTTTTGTGCCAGTTTTGGTCCCTGATATTTGGTCAATTGCTGCGCACGAAAATCGATCTTTTGCGCCAAGGTCTGAGGCGCATTCACGACCTTGGGGGCAATCGCATCGGTGGCCTGATCGGGATACAGATAGGCCCAGCGGCCATAGTCAAAGGCCTGCAAATTACGGTCAACTGCGGCGCCGTTCATTTTGATCGCCTGAGTGATCGCGTCATAGGCAATCGGGACCGCCCCAGACTGCCAAGCAGCGCCAAAGACCATCATGTTGGAAAAGATGCTATCGCCCATCAGCACCCGCGCGAGTTCGGAGGCGTTAAACAGCGACAGACGGTCCTGCAAACGTGCCTCGAGTGATAACTGCAACTGATCGGTTGGCAGGCGGAAATCTTTGTTTCGGGTGAATTCCCCTGTAATAATCTCATGGCTGTTGACCACTGCACGCGCCGTTTGATTGCGCAAAAGGCCGAGAGTCTTGGCCCCCGCACTGACCACCAAATCGCCGCCAATCAGCGCATCACATTCGCCCGTTGCTACGCGAATGGCGCTGATGTCCTCGGGCTTATTGGCAATCCTGCAATGGATATGAACGGCGCCGCCCTTTTGAGCCAAACCAGCCATTTCCATCATTCCGGCACCTTTGCCATCCAAATGCGCAGCCATGGCCATGACTGCTCCGATGGTCACAACGCCAGTGCCGCCAACACCGGTGATGACAACATTATGTGTCCCATCAATCGCTGGCAGGTCTGGCATCGGCAAATCCGGCAGGTCGACCGCCGCCGTCGCCTCTTTGCGGATTTTCGCGCCTTCGATCGAAACGAACGACGGGCAGAATCCGCTAACACAACTAAAGTCCTTGTTGCACGAAGACTGGTCGATCGCGCGCTTGCGACCCAATTCGGTTTCAACCGGAACAATGGAAACGCAATTGGATTGAACACCACAATCACCGCATCCTTCACAAACATCCGTGTTGATAAACACCCGTTTATCAGGATCAGGAAACGTCCCGCGCTTACGGCGCCGGCGTTTTTCAGCTGCGCAGGTTTGGATGTAAACAATGGCTGTTA
Organism: uncultured Roseobacteraceae bacterium; assembly: GCA_964022195.1. Classification (GTDB taxonomy): domain Bacteria; phylum Pseudomonadota; class Alphaproteobacteria; order Rhodobacterales; family Rhodobacteraceae; genus Yoonia. The sequence goes on along the minus strand of CAXIAS010000007.1, from coordinate 39,813 downwards.
CACCTTTGATCTTGGACATATTTTCCTGAACGACGGGTAATTCATCGCGAGTATGGCGCGTCAGACCTGCGGGAAAGATTGAAAAGTCAATTTCTTCTTTTGGATCATATACTAACGCTACGTTCTTGATTCCCATCGCGAGCAATTCTCGGCAAATTTGGTCGGCTTTCAGGTCGCCCTCATTCTGCTGCCCACCTGTCATCGCCACGGCATCGTTATACAAGATTTTATAGGTGATATTTGTCCCTGCCGCGATGGCGAACCGCATCGCCATCAGGCCCGAGTGGTTGTAGGTACCATCGCCTAAATTCTGAAACACGTGGTCGCGGGTCGAGAACGGGGCTTCACCGATCCAGTTCGCCCCCTCGCCGCCCATATGGGTATATCCTTCGTTAGCGCGGTCCATCCATAGCGCCATAATGTGACAGCCGATCCCGCCGCCTGCACGCATGCCATCAGGCACATTGGTCGATGTGTTATGCGGGCAACCAGAGCAGAAGAATGGCTTGCGAGATGCAAGTTCCGGGGCATTGTCCGCTGCCCGCGCAGTCGAGACTTGCGCAGCACCTGCGCGCATCCGGTCGGTGCCACAGCCTTCTTCTTCGAAAATCTCTGCCAGCATTTCGGCGATATACGTAGGATCAAGCGCCCCGCGGGTTGGAAACAGCTCTTTCTTGCGGCCGTTTTCCCATGTGTCGCCCTTGTGCCAGCCATAAACGCGGCGGCCTGAGCGGTCATCAAAGATCGCCTCTTTGACCTGCACTTCGATCAGTTTGCGCTTTTCTTCGACAACAATTCTCAGGTCCAACTCTTCGGCCCATTCGTGGAAACTGTCCATATCCAGCGGAAAGACCTGACCGACCTTATAGGTGGTAATCCCGAGACGCTCGGCTTCGGCAGCATCAATCCCGAGCAACGAAAACGCGTGTTCCAGATCCAACCAGTTCTTACCGGCAGCAACGAGACCAATTTTAGCCCCTGCCCGACCATGCATGCGTTTGTCCATTTTATTAGCTTTTGCAAAGGCTTCTGCGGCGAATCTCTTGTAATCAATCATGCGGCCTTCTTGCTCGATCCAGTGATCGGCAAGACGAATGTTCAGCCCGCCTTCGGGCATATCGAATTCGGGCGTCACAAATGACATCCGGTCCGGATCACCGTCCACGACCGAGGTCACCTCGATCGTGTCCTTCATCGTTTTCAGCCCGACCCAAACACCCGCAAATCGGCTAAGCGCCCAAGCGTATAGCCCGTAGTCCAGAATTTCCTGCACACCGGCCGGCGATACAATCGGCATATAAGCATCGACCATGGCCCAATCAGATTGGTGGCACGTGGTCGAACTCTCGCCAGTGTGGTCGTCGCCCATCGCCATAATGACCCCACCATGCGGCGACGTCCCGGCCATATTGGCGTGGCGCATCACGTCACCGGATCTGTCGACACCGGGTCCTTTGCCATACCACAGACCAAAAACTCCGTCGTGTTTGCCCTCGCCACGCAGTTCGGCCTGCTGACTTCCCCACATTGCCGTCGCCGCCAGATCTTCGTTCAGTCCCGGCTGAAACGTAATATCTTGCGGCTTGAGGACCTTTTCTGCCTGCTGCATCGTCAAATCAACCGCACCCAAAGGCGACCCGCGATATCCGGTAACATAACCGCCGGTGTTAACCCCCACCGCTGCATCGCGGGCCTTTTGCATCAACATCAAACGCACCAATGCTTGGGTGCCATTTAGCAAAACCTGTTTTTTGGTCAGGTCATAGCGATCATTCAGCGATACATCGTGGCGGGTCATGGGCGGTCCTTTGATCTTGAGTTTCAATCACTATAGGTCATATATGCTGACCTACAAAGCGAAAACTAACATCGACAAGGGTTTGCATGATCTTAGCACATTGGCGTAATGTTTGCGCACTGAGAGCGGTAACAATTTTGAGAAAGCCTAATTATGGACTGGGACAAGCTAAGAATCTTTCACGCCGTGGCCGACGCCGGCAGCTTGACCCATGCCGGTGACACGTTGCATTTGTCGCAATCTGCGGTGAGCCGGCAGATAAGGGCGCTAGAGGAATCACTAAACACCACCTTGTTTCACCGCCATGCGCGCGGGTTGATTTTAACAGAACAAGGCGAGCTTTTGTTTGATGCCACAAAATCAATGAACAAACGGCTAGAGGCCGCATCAGCCCGCATCAAAGATAGCGAAGAAGAAGTGTTTGGCGAATTACGCGTGACCACGACGACGGGCTTCGGGTCTTTATGGTTGGCGCCGCGCCTGCCGCATCTTTATGAAAAATACCCCGACCTTAAAATCGACCTAATGTTAGAGGAACGCGTACTCGACTTGCCAATGCGCGAGGCGGACGTGGCAATCCGGATGAAGGAACCGTCACAGGCCGACCTGATCCGCAAGAAACTGATGTCGGTGCGGATGCGGCTATATGCGTCGCAACAATACCTTGACCAGAACGGCGGGATTGAAACCGTCGAAGACATCTCGAACCATCGCCTGATATGCCAGAACCCGTCATCGGCGCAGGTGTCGGCTGGCGCATCACTGGTGCAGTTTTTGATGGCCCAAGACGCGCCCAGCCTGCTGACGGTCAACAATTACTTTGGCGTATTACAGGGCGTTTTGCATAACCTTGGCGTCGGCGTCTTGCCCGACTACGTTACCGAAGATTTTCCCGATCTGGTCCGTGTTCTGCCTGATGTAGAATCCGGTGAAGTTCCCGTGTTTCTTGCCTACCCAGAGGAGCTGCGCCAATCCAAGCGGATCAGCGCCTTCCGCGACTTTGTCCAAGAAGAAATTATCGCCCATCGCAGGAAGATACGCGAAGATTCCCAGTAGGTATGCACTGAATGCATAACGGCTTTGCGACATTTTGCGCTCATATTTCTTGAACGCTTGGCGACAGGTGCATAGATGGAACTCCAGAGGGCGATGATGCTACATAGCATGTCACCTTCTACCTCCCTGTTGGACTTCGCCGGGCCTTTGTGCCCGGCATTTTTTCTTCTTACGCCTCTAATTTGTGGTGTTTGCACCTTTCGCATCGCGCATCCGCCCGTTAAAAGCGGCGCAACTGCCGAGGGGACCCCAATGACCGATCCAGCCATCACCGACGATGTCATCGCAGCACACGGGTTCACTCCCGATGAATGGCAAGAGGTCCTGAGCATTCTGGGCCGCGACCCGACGTTCACTGAAATGGGTATCTTCTCAGCCATGTGGAACGAGCATTGCTCGTATAAATCCTCAAAGAAGTGGTTGCGCACCCTACCTACCGAAGGACCGCAAGTCATCTGTGGTCCTGGTGAAAACGCAGGCATCGTCGATATCGGCGACGGGCAATGTGTGGTGTTCAAGATGGAAAGCCACAACCACCCGTCTTATATTGAACCCTACCAAGGGGCTGCAACCGGTGTCGGCGGCATTTTGCGTGATGTGTTCACAATGGGCGCGCGCCCGATTGCTGCGATGAACTCCCTCTCATTTGGGGAACCTGATCACCCAAAGACCCGCCAACTGGTAAATGGTGTCGTTGCAGGCGTTGGCGGCTACGGCAACTGTTTTGGTGTCCCGACAGTCGGCGGCGAAGTCCGCTTTGATCCCGCCTATAACGGCAACTGCCTTGTGAACGCCTTTGCCGCAGGCCTCGCAGACACGGACAAGATTTTCTACTCTGCCGCATCCGGCGTCGGTATGCCCGTCGTCTATCTGGGCGCAAAAACCGGCCGTGATGGCGTTGGCGGCGCGACGATGGCCTCGGCCGAATTCGACGACACAATCGAAGACAAACGCCCCACCGTGCAAGTCGGCGATCCGTTCACCGAAAAACGCCTGATGGAAGCCACGCTAGAACTGATGGCCACCGGCGCTGTGATCTCGATCCAGGACATGGGCGCCGCAGGTTTGACCTGTTCTGCGGTCGAAATGGGCGACAAAGGCGGGCTTGGCGTCAAGCTGAACCTAGAGGACGTGCCGCAACGCGAAGAAAACATGACCGCCTACGAAATGATGCTGTCGGAGTCCCAAGAACGCATGCTCATGGTCCTCAAGCCGGAACTAGAGGCTGACGCGCGCGCCGTATTCGAAAAATGGGACCTCGATTTCGCCATTGTCGGCGAAACTATGGCCGAAGACCGGTTCCTGATCTTGCACAACGGTGAAGTAAAAGCCGACCTGCCTCTGTCCAAACTCTCCTCCACCGCGCCAGAATACGACCGCCCTTGGGTTGAAACACCTCGCGCTGAACCGCTAGAGGATGTCGTCGGCGTCAACCCGATCGATGGTCTGCGTGCGCTGATCAGCAGCCCGAACTACGCGGGCAAGCAGTGGGTTTACGAGCAGTATGACCAACAGGTCATGGGTGACACCGCCCGCACACCCGGTGCTGGATCCGGTATCATTCGCGTGCACGGCACCGAGAAATTCATTGCATTCACTTCTGACGTGACCCCCCGTTACGTCAAGGCGAACCCTGTTGAGGGCGGCAAGCAGGCCGTTGCCGAAGCCTATCGCAACCTCACAGCCGTTGGCGCGACGCCGCTTGCGACCACCGACAACATGAATTTTGGCAATCCCGAAAAACCCGAAATCATGGGCCAGTTTGTAGGGGCAATCAAAGGTATCGGCGCAGCCGTCACTGCGCTTGATATGCCGATCGTGTCCGGCAACGTTTCGCTATATAACGAGACCGACGGCAAAGGGATCCTGCCGACGCCCACTATTGGCGCCGTTGGCCTGATCGCCACGCCGGACCAGATGATCAACGACGATATGCGCGATGGTCATGTGCTGCTTGTGTTGGGTGAAACCGACGGGCATTTGGGTCAATCCGCCCTCCTCGCCGAGGTTTATAACCGCGCAGACGGTGACGCCCCCAAGGTTGATCTGGCCGCCGAAAAAGCGCACGGAGACTTTATCCGTGCCAACCACAGCGTCATTCGCGCCTGCACAGACCTCAGCGACGGGGGCCTTGCGTTGGCGGCTTTTGAATTGGCCGAAAAGGCAGGCGTTGGCATCACGCTGGACGCTGATGATACCCCGACATTGTTTGGAGAAGACCAAGCGCGCTACCTGATTGCGTGCAACTTTGACCAAGCCGAGGACCTGATGATCATGGCAGGCAATTCCGGTGTGCCGCTCGCAGTGGTCGGCAAGGCAGGCGGACAAGATATCACGTTCGGCAATTATACTGCGCCGCTCGCGGACCTTGCGTCGATCTTCCGGACCAGCTTTGCCGCGGCGATTGCATAGCCCGCCGCATTGACAAATTACGCCCGCAGGCGGCACTGGCACTTGTCGGTCTGCTCTCCGGCTCTTAGATTAAGAGAAACCTCAGAGGAACATCATGCCTATAACCGCCGATGAAATCGAGACCCTCTTGCGGGAAGAATTCCCAGATGCACAGATTACGGTGCAAGGAGACGACGGCGCCCATTACGCCGCCGAAGTCATTGATGCCAGCTTTGCGGGCAAAAATCGTGTCCAGCAACAACGCGCGGTTTATGCGGCACTCAAAGGCAAGATGGACGGCAGCAATGGTGAACTTCACGCACTTGCATTGACGACCAAAGCCCCTGCCTTATGATCTGGCGCACCCTCAAATGGCTGGTTACCCCTCAGCCACGCAGGTTGACCGACGTCTCCGATGAGGCCAGATCAGGATATGCGCGCCAAGAACCCGAATTGGGGATGGAGGCCTTGGATCTAGATCACGTCGACAAAATCAATCGACGGAATCAAGCATTGGAACGCGCCTCTGCCTTTGGACGCAACCGATGGTTCGGCATCAGCTCTGCCGATATTTCGCCTTTGGCAAAGTTTCGAGACAATGACGCGGGATATGCCCGCAAATTTTATCAGACATTCAAGAAAGGGAATCCCCGAAAATGAGCGCAGATAGCAAAATCAGAGAAACCGTCACCGGAAATGATGTCGTCTTGTTCATGAAAGGCACAAAATCCATGCCGCAGTGCGGGTTCTCTTCGCGCGTCGCGGGTGTATTGAACTTTATGGGCGTGGATTATGCCGATGTGAACGTGCTGGCCGACGAAGATCTACGTCAGGGTATCAAGGACTATTCCGACTGGCCTACGATCCCGCAGCTATACGTAAAAGGCGAATTCGTCGGCGGCTGTGACATCATCACTGAGATGACATTGTCGGGTGAATTGGACACAATGTTCGATCAGAACGGCGTGTCGTTCGACAAAGATGCCGCCGACAAGATCCGCGAAGCAAACGGGTAAAACACCCCCCCTTTGAAACAATAAAGGCGCCCACTTGAGGCGCCTTTATTTGTTCCAAAACAGAACGTTATCAGTCGACTTTCATCTCTATCTGATCAGCCAATGCTTCGGCGCGGGCGGCAATTTCGGCCAGTGTTTCGGTGACCTCCGACGGCACGACGGGGACCTCGACCCTGTCTGCAGGGCGCGATTCCAAAGTATCGATTCTGGCCCGCAACTGCGCCATTTCCGTCTCTGTTTCTTTTACCTTGTCGTCCAGACCCGCGGTCTTGTCTGCCAGCATCAGGCCCGCCATCAAAAGCATTCTGGCCTCTGGCATCCGCCCGATTTGCGACGACAAATGGGCCGCTTCGGCATCCAACATTGCCGCAGCAGATTGCAAGAAATGCTCTTCACCTTCTTGACAGGCAACTTCGAATGAACGCCCCCCTATCTGGATTTCAACATGCGGCATCTCAAGCTTCCTCGATCAAAGGTTTAAGTTCGCCAAGAATGGCATCTATCTCGGCCACGTCCGTTGCGCGCTGCGCTTCTAACGCTTCGACTTCGGCAAGAGTGGCACGATTTATCAGCTCGGGTGCGGCGGCTCCTTCGGCAGCCGAGCTGCGCAATTGCGCGTTCAGTTCTCGCAGCTCTGCGTTAGATGCGCGCAATCGCTGCATGTCCGCATCCAAACCGGACAAAGTTGCCGCGTTCTTGGCCAGCGCCGCCTGTTTTTCTGCGTCACCTTCTCGGTGTTGTTCATTCAATGCCTTGATGCGTTCTTCTAATTGGGCATTTGCCGTGCGCTCTTCTTCAAGCTGTCGGCGCAGTTCATCCAGCTCCGCGCTGGTGTCGGTCGCGGGTTCGGCAGCTGGCGCAGGTTCGGGCACAGCAACAGCCGTCAACCGTTCAGTGCTGTATCTGATCCGGTCAAGGGCTGCGGTGATCCGGCCCTCTAGGTTTTGAATGTCGCTCATCTGCCCATCCTTCTGGTCCCGCGTTGCGGTCAAATATTGCTTTGGTGTGATGGCACGCAAGTCTATGCTGCTCAGCCACCGAATCGAGCCTCTTTTGCATAGCCTAAGCGATCGTCAGCCGTCCGGCAAACATGAGGTGTCAACGATATGAATACCTTAAAGGGCATGCTTGATCTTGGGGGTGTCCCTGCTATGAGGGCGGGGATTGATACAAACGCCAGCCAATAGGACATGACCTTGGATATTGCAGCCCTGCGCACCGCTTACCCCGACCACTGGAATAAGGCCACGGCCATCCGGACCCTGACACTTGATGCGGTTGCAGCCGCCAATTCCGGCCACTCCGGCATGCCAATGGGTATGGCCGATGTGGCAACTGTGTTGTTTGAAAAGCACCTCAAATTTGACCCCAAGGCGCCAAACTGGCCCGACCGCGACCGGTTCATCCTTTCGGCAGGCCACGGTTCTATGCTGCTCTATTCGCTGATGTATCTGACCGGCTACGAGGACATCACGCTTCAGCAGCTCAAGGATTTCCGTCAATGGGACGCGAAGACGGCGGGCCATCCTGAATATGGCCATGCACGCGGGATCGAAACCACAACCGGCCCGTTGGGCCAAGGCATCGCGAACTCTGTCGGTTTTGCAATCGCCGAAGAAATCCAACGCGCGCGCTATGGCAAGAACATCGTTAACCACAACACTTACGTGATTGCCGGCGACGGCTGTCTGATGGAAGGCATCAGTCAAGAGGCCATCGGCCTTGCAGGCATGCAAGAGCTGTCGAACCTGATCGTTTTGTGGGACAATAACAACATCACGATCGATGGCACGGTTGATATTGCCGACAAGACCAATCAGCCGCAACGCTTTGCAGCCTCGGGCTGGCATGTTCTGGAGATTGATGGCCACGATCCTGCGGCCATCGACGCTGCTATCGCTGCCGCCAAAGACGACCCGCGTCCGTCGATGATTGCCTGCAAGACGCATATCGCCCTTGGGCACGCGGCACAGGATACATCTAAAGGTCACGGCGCGCTCACCGATGCTGATCAGATGAATGCCGCCAAAGAGGCATACGGCTGGCCCTACGCCCCGTTTGAAATTCCTGCTGACGTCAAATCCGGCTGGGAAGCAATTGGCGCCCGTGGTGCGTCAACCCGTGCCGACTGGGAAGCCCGCTTTGCCAAGCTTTCAGGCACAAAACAGACTGAATTCAACCGCGCCTATGCCGGTGAGGCCCCCAAGAAGTTGTCCGCAGCCATTCGCGCGTTCAAGAAAGAAACAACCGAAGGCCAACCCAAGGTCGCGACCCGCAAGTCCTCTGAAAATGTGCTCAAGGTCGTGAACGAATTGATGGCAGAGACGATCGGCGGCTCGGCGGACCTGACTGGGTCAAACAACACCAAGACCGGCGATATGGGCGTGTTTCACCCTGATACGCGCGACGGACGCTACATCTATTACGGGATCAGAGAGCACGGCATGGCCGCAGCAATGAACGGCATGGCGTTGCACGGCGGTGCTCGGGCCTATGGCGGTACGTTCTTCTGCTTTACCGATTATGCACGTGGTGCAATGCGCTTGTCCGCATTGATGGGCCTGCCTGTGACCTATGTCATGACCCACGACAGCATCGGTTTGGGCGAAGATGGACCTACGCACCAGCCGGTCGAACATCTGGCCATCTGTCGTGCGACCCCCAACACCCACGTGTTCCGCCCTGCTGACACAGTCGAGACAGCAGAAGCATGGGAAATGGCACTTACGTCACAGACCACACCTCATGTTTTGGCACTGTCGCGGCAGAACCTGCCGACTGTACGGACTGAACACAAAACCAAGAACCTTTCGGCTCAGGGTGCGTATGTTCTGGCCGATGCCGAAGGCAAGCGTCAGGTTATCCTGATGGCGACCGGCTCAGAGGTTGAAATTGCACTTGCAGCGCGCGACTTGCTGCAAGCCGAGGGGATCGGCACCCGCGTTGTATCGATGCCGTGCTGGGAGTTGTTCGCCGAGCAAGACGAAAAGTATCGCAAACGCGTCCTGCCCGCCGGCCCTGTTCGGGTCGGGGTCGAGGCTGGAATGCGTTTCGGTTGGGACCAGTGGCTATTGGGTGAGCGCGGCAATTCCAAAAAGGCGGCCTTTGTTGGCATGGACGGGTTCGGTGCTTCTGCACCCGCCGAAACTTTGTTCGAAAGATTTGGGATCACGGCTGAAAACGTCGCCCAAAAAGCCAAAGGCCTGTTAGGGTAATCACCCAAAGTATCCATGGGCTTAAGCCCATGGCAACGATCGGGGCGGATCGAAATCCGGCCCGATCACAACACCGATGGTGTTCGGTTATTAAAAGCGATTCGAAGAAACCCGCCGATTGCCGCCGAGCCGTTCAGTTGTTAGCGGCAACTGTTAGCGCAACCAGACACACAGCCCAGCCTTTATCGCTAACCTGTGATCGGGTGTGCGGTTTTCGCTTCCCCCCTTGCACCGACAGTTTCTATACCCTCCTCAAAGTTGCCAATGGATCATGAAGGAACGCACAATGACTGTCACAATCGGTATCAATGGTTTTGGACGAATTGGCCGCTGCACATTGGCACATATTGCAGAATCGGCACGCAACGATGTTCAGGTCGTCAAAATCAACGCCACTGGCCCGATTGAAACAAACGCCCACTTGCTCAAATACGACAGCGTGCACGGGCGCTTTGGTTCGCCAATCACAGTCGACGGCAATACAATGGATCTGGGTCGGGGCCCGATTGATGTTATGTCCACTTACGACCCGACCGAGCTCGACTGGTCGGGCGTTGATGTGGTTCTGGAATGCACAGGCAAATTCAACGACGGCACCAAAGCCAATGTGCACCTCGATCAAGGTGCCAAAAAGGTTCTTATTTCTGCCCCTGCGAAAAACGTCGACCGCACCGTTGTTTACGGTGTTAACCACCGCGACATGTTAGCAAACGAGCGGATGATCTCGAACGGGTCGTGCACAACCAACTGTCTGGCCCCTATCGCCAAGGTTCTGAACGACGCGATCGGAATTGAGCGGGGCATCATGACGACGATCCACAGCTATACAGGTGACCAGCCGACACTGGATCGTCGCCATGCGGACCTGTACCGCGCCCGTGCTGCGGCCATGGCTATGATCCCGACATCCACAGGTGCCGCCAAAGCCTTGGGCGAGGTTCTACCAGAACTGGCAGGCAAGCTGGACGGCACAGCAATGCGCGTCCCTACCCCGAACGTATCGGCGGTTGATCTGACTTTTGAAGCGTCGAAATCCGTCACTGTCGAAGACGTCAACGCAGTAATGCAAGAAGCCGCGGCCGGCCAGATGGGCATGGTTCTGGGCTATGACGCAGAGCCCAAGGTTTCCATCGACTTCAACCACACGACCGAAAGCTCGATCTTTGCTCCGGACCAGACCAAGGTCGTTGGCGGCAAGACCGTTCGGATTCTGGCGTGGTATGACAATGAATGGGGTTTCTCGGCACGTATGGCGGACGTCGCGGCAATGATGGGCCGTTTGCATTAATCCGCGCTCGCACAGTCTGGTCATTGCCGCTATACCTGCGGCATGACCAACCGCATCGCAATCTGGCTGGGCCTACTTATCCTGGGCTTTTTTATCCTTGATTATTTTGTGCTTCATTTGAATGCACCATATGTCGTCATGCGGTTGTTGATTGAACTGATCGACAAAATGGCTATCTGGCGATAATTCGAAATGGCATCTCCCTCTTGACCTTTCGCCGAAATTGGCAATGTTAGCGCAAACATAAAGGTCAGGAGACACCAAATGACAACTAAAGTTGCAATCAACGGGTTCGGCCGGATTGGTCGGAATGTTCTCCGCTCTATCATCGAAAGCGGACGCACAGATATCGAGGTCATCGCGATCAACGATCTGGGACCTGTAGAAACAAACGCCCACTTGCTTCGTTTCGACAGCGTGCATGGCCGTTTTCCCGCCCAAGTGACCACGACCGAGAACACCATCGATGTCGGGCGCGGCCCGATCGCGGTCACCGCATTGCGCGATCCCGCAGACCTGCCATGGAAGGACGTGGATGTTGTGCTGGAATGCACTGGCGTGTTCAGATCCAAACAGCAGTGTCAGGCGCACCTCGACAACGGATCCAGCCGGGTTCTGATCTCGGCACCTGGCAAGAACGTCGACAACACGATCGTTTATGGTGTCAACCACACAAGCCTGACCGCGGACGACATCGTGGTGTCAAACGCGTCTTGCACGACCAACTGTCTGGCGCCGGTTGCTCAGGTTCTCAATGACAGTTTCGGCATCGTCAAAGGTTTCATGACCACGATCCACAGCTATACCGGCGATCAGCCAACGCTCGACCGGATGCACAATGACCTGTATCGCGCCCGCGCGGCAGCCATGTCGATGATCCCGACTTCGACTGGCGCGGCCAAGGCTGTGGGGTTGGTCCTGCCAGAACTGGACGGCAAACTGGACGGTGTCGCAATCCGCGTGCCGACGCCGAATGTTTCCTGCATTGATTTGACCTTTGAAGCGTCACGCAATGTCACCGCAGAAGAAGTCAACGCCGCGGTGACCCAAGCCGCGAACGGCCCGCTCAAGGGCATTTTGAATGTTACCGACCTGCCAATGGTCAGCACCGATTTTAATCACGACCCTCATTCATCCACGCTGCATCTAGACCAAACCAAGGTCATGGGCGGAAATATGGTGCGTATTTTGTCGTGGTATGACAATGAATGGGGCTTTTCGAACCGGATGGCGGACACCGCTGTCGCGATGGCCAAGTTCCTATAGCATAAAACGGGGCGCCTGTGAAATGGGCGCCCACGTTAGCTATGCGCCTAGCGCAAACCGGACCCAATCAACTGGCAATTGTTATCGAAGGCGGCGAAGGACTATATCAGCCCTATCAACACAATGTCTTCCATACAAAGGGCCGGACAAATGACCAAACTGATCAAATTCTTCTCGTTGCTGAAATCCACAAACAGCACTGACCGTTTCATGACATGCGCTGTTAGCCAAGCTGACGCAGCACGTGTGGCCACGATGGTTGCCTATAGTTAAACGCTAAGTTTGGCCCTCAGGGCCGTTTCGACAGACGCGGGGACGAATTTTTTGACGTCCCCGTCAAGTCTGGCAATTTCTTTGACCAGCTTCGACGCAATCGCCTGGTTTTTAGCATCCGCCATCAAGAACACGGTCTCGATCGAATTATCCATTGACCGGTTCATTCCCACCATCTGAAATTCGTATTCGAAATCCGCGACGGCGCGTAGGCCGCGGATAATGACGCTTGCGCCGACGTCGCGGGCGCAATTGATCAGCAGGTTTTCGAACGGGTGAACGACCACTTCGCATCCGGCGGCTCGTCCCAAGGGCACACATTCCGCTTCGACCATTGCAACACGCTCTTCTAGGCTGAATAACGGTCCTTTGTCGCGATTGATCGCCACACCGATGACCAACCGGTCGACCAACGTGCAGCCACGGCGAATAATGTCTAGATGTCCGTTAGTTACCGGATCAAAGGTTCCGGGGTATAGGCCGACGCGCATGGCGATCCTCGTCTGTTGGTTACGGATTGACGCAACATTATTGCGCACCCGATTGCAAGGGCAATCGTAGCGATTAGTGGCCCATTATCATGCCTTCCAACGCATCTTTTTCCATCGACAACTCGGACAGGCGGGCCTTGACGACGTCACCAATGGAAATCAGGCCGATTAGGGTGCCGTCGTCCACCACCGGCATGTGACGAAACCGACCAACTGTCATTTTTTCCAAAACACCATCAGCGGTATCTGATGGCGCACATGTGACCAGTTTCGCGGTCATCATGCCTGATACAGCCTCGTCCAGACAGGCCGTGCCGCGTTTGCCCATCTCGCGGATGATGTCGCGCTCGGACAGAATTCCGTTCAACGATGCCCCGTCCGAGGAAACGATCACAGTCCCGATCCGCTTGTCCGACATTATTTTGACCGCCTCGGCGACTTGAGCCTCCGGCGTGATTGAAATGATACCTGTCTCTGCTTTGGACTTGAGGATTTGGGAAACAATCATCGAACACTCCTGTTGCGTAAACTAGGTTTTAACTGTCACAAATGGTGCGGGCATCTGTCAAGCTGGCGGCGTGTTCTAGTGCTGCGACTTCTTTTCGCATGCCGCGCGACAACAGATCCGCAAACCTGCGTAGGCGCAGCGACTGCCGGTCCGACACATGGCGGACTAGATAGAATGTCCGCTTGAGCGATACCTGATCCACCAAGACGCGTGTCAGTTCCGGAAAGGCGGCCAAGGCAAAATCGTGAGCAAACCCCACGCCCCGATGCCGCAACATATGCATTTGAACCGACACAGAGTTAGAGGCCAACTGCACACCGTCATTGCCCAGATCGCCCAAGTAATCCAGTTCCTTGTCGAAAATCATGTCAGGAATGTAGCCGACGGTCGGCCTGCCCTTTGTATCGTCCAATGATACAATTGGCGGCGCATCGCGGCGGGTCGCAAGGTGAAGCCGATAGTCGGATATCTTCTTGACCGTCAGTTTGCCAGTCGACGGGGGGCTGACGGTGACGGCCATGTCAGCCTCTCTGCGAGACAAATTAACAACGCGCGGCAAGGCTAGGATTTGGACTTCGAGATCGGGGTGATCGGCCTGTATCGACGCGCAGACCTGCGGTAACAGAAAATTCGCGGCCCCATCCGGCGCACCGATCCGTATTTGCCCAGATAAAGACGCTTCACCCCGCCCTGTGTCCACCGGCATCGTCAGCGCGGCCTCTGCTTCGACCGCGCGGTCACGCATACGCACGCCAAAGTCTGTCAGCGCATAACCTTGTGGGGATTTCACAAAGAGCGCGCCGTCCAGTTCTGCCTCAAGGCGGGCAATGCGTCGTCCCAGCGTCGCAGGGTCCAGCTTTGCCATTGGGGCCGCAGCCGTCAGCCCCTCGGCCCGTGCGACTGCGAGAAACACACGCATATCATCCCAATTCATCCGGCATCCCTACATTTTTGCAAAATGGTTTTGGAATATTGACGCTTTTCATGACAAAAGCGCAAGGCTATCCTACTTGCAACATTTAGCGGAGGATCCCATGAACGAATTGACCCACTTTCTGAACGGCGCCATGACCAAGGGCACGTCCGGACGTTTCACTGACGTCTTTAACCCCGCCACGGGCGAGGTGCAGTCCAAATGCCCTGTCGGGTCCGTCGCTGAAACGACCAAAGCAATCGAGGACGCCGCCGAAGCGCAGGTCGCTTGGGCCAACACCAATCCGCAAAAGCGCGCACGTGTCATGATGGCGGTTGTGGGCCTGATGAACCGCGACATGGATAAACTGGCCCTCGCTCTGTCCAAAGAACACGGCAAAACCATTCCCGACGCCAAGGGCGACCTGCAGCGCGGCCTAGAGGTGATCGAATACTGCATCGCCGCCCCTCAGATGCTAAAGGGCGAATATACCGATGATGCGGGCCCGGGGATCGACATGTATTCCATGCGCCAGCCGTTGGGGGTAGTGGCGTCGATCATGCCGTTCAACTTTCCTGCGATGATGCCGCTATGGCATGTCGGCCCTGCGTTGGCTTGCGGCAACGCGGTCGTTCTGAAACCGTCCGAACGTGACCCGTCCGTGCCTTTGATGCTGGCGGAACTGTTCGTCGAGGCGGGCCTGCCCGCTGGTGTATTTCAGGTCATCAACGGCGACAAAGAAACCGTCGACACGCTGCTAGATTCCGAAATCATTCAAGGGGTCAGCTTTGTGGGTTCGACCCCGATTGCACAATATATTTATAGCCGCGCAACAGCCAACGGCAAACGCGCACAGTGCTTTGGCGGTGCCAAGAACCACCTGATCGTGATGCCCGACGCCGACATGGACCAAGCCGCTGACGCCCTTATCGGTGCCGGGTTTGGTGCGGCTGGCGAGCGCTGCATGGCGATTTCCGTTGCTGTCCCAGTCGGCGAAGAGACCGCTGATCGCCTGATCGAGGCCCTCGTGCCGCGCATCGAAAAGCTGCGCGTCGCCCCCTACACAGATGGCGACGATGTCGATTACGGCCCCGTTGTGACTGGTGAGGCCAAAGACCGCATTCTTGGTCTGATCGAAAAAGGTGTCGAGCAAGGCGCTGAACTGGTCGTCGACAACCGCGATTTCAAACTGCAAGGCTACGAGAACGGCTTTTTCGTGGGCCCGCACCTGTTTGACCGTGTGACCCCGGATATGGACATTTACACCCAAGAAATCTTTGGCCCTGTCTTGTCGTGTGTACGCGCCGAAACATACGAAGAGGCGCTTGGCCTTGCGATGGACCACGAATATGGCAATGGCGTTGCGATCTACACGCGCGACGGCGACACGGCCCGCGACTTTGCCCACCGCGTGAACATCGGCATGGTTGGTATCAACGTGCCAATCCCAGTGCCGCTCGCCTATCACACGTTTGGCGGTTGGAAAAAATCTGTCTTTGGTGATTTGAACCAGCATGGTCCAGACAGCTTCAAGTTCTATACGCGCACCAAAACGGTCACATCCCGTTGGCCGTCAGGCATCAAAGAAGGCGGCGAGTTCAACTTCAAAGCGATGGATTGATCCCGATACCGCGAATACTGCGACAGTTTGGCCCGCCATTTGCGGCGGGCCAATTGCATTTTTGCATGACGGGCAGTGAATGCCCTGCTATTATTTGAACAAGCGTTCATTTAAACGAGGCCCCTCCATGGATTTTGCCCTGACCGAAGAACAAACCGCCATTTTCGATTTGGCCCGCGCATTTGGTGCAGAGCATATCGCACCGCACGCACGCCAATGGGAAGCCGATGGCACTATCCCAAAGCAGCTGTGGCCGCAGATCGGCGAGCTGGGATTTGGCGGACTATACGTATCCGAAGAAAACGGCGGCACGGGCCTGACACGGTTAGACGCGACACTTGTTTTTGAAGCGCTTTCAATGTCGTGCGCATCGGTTGCCGCCTTCTTGTCGATCCACAATATGTGCGTCAAAATGATTGATCTGTTTGGCGACCAAGACATGAAGGATCGCGTCCTGCCCAAGGCCTTGAGCATGGAAACTGTCCTGTCCTATTGCTTGACTGAACCGGGTTCCGGCTCGGATGCGGCTGCCCTCAAGACCAAAGCAGAACGCGCAGGCAATGGATATGCGTTAACCGGAACCAAGGCGTTTATCTCAGGCGGTGGCTATTCTGACGCCTACATTGTCATGGCGCGCACAGGCGATGCTGGACCCAAAGGCGTATCGGCATTTCTGATCGAAGATGGCACCGAGGGGCTGTCATTTGGCGGGCTCGAGGACAAAATGGGTTGGAGGTCACAACCAACCCGCCAAGTTCAGTTGGACAATTCGAACATTCCAGCTGCGAATTTGCTTGGCCAAGAGGGTCATGGTTTCACTTATGCGATGAAGGGCCTAGATGGCGGCCGGTTGAATATCGCTGCCTGTTCTATCGGTGCCGCGCAATCCGCAATGGATCAGACGTTGTTGTATATGAGCGAGCGCAAAGCGTTCGGCAAATCCATTGATCAATTCCAAGGTCTGCAATTCCGCCTCGCTGATATGCAAATCGAACTGGAGTCCGCACGCACATTCCTGCGCCAAGCGGCTTGGAAGCTAGACAACAATGCCCCCGACGCTACAGCATTCTGTGCCATGGCCAAAAAACTATGCACTGAGACTGGCAGCCGGGTCGCAGACCACTGCCTGCAATTGCACGGCGGCTACGGATATCTGGCCGATTACGGGATTGAAAAAACCGTGCGTGACTTGCGGGTGCATCAAATCCTAGAAGGCACAAACGAGATCATGCGCCTGATCACAGCACGTCATATGCTATCGAAATGACCGACATCATCATCCGAAAACAGGGGCACGCAGGCCTCATCACACTGAACCGCCCCAAGGCGTTGAACGCCCTCACTTGGGAAATGTGCCTCACGATTGAGGCGGCATTTAATGACTGGCGCGATGATCCGGATGTCGACCTGATCCTTATCGACGGAGCGGGGGACCGCGCGTTTTGTTCGGGTGGTGATATTGCAGATATGTATCAGTCTGGTCAGGTTGGTGATTTTGACTATGGCCGAAAGTTCTGGCGCGATGAATACCGCCTGAACGCCAAAATCGCGACCTACCCCAAACCGGTTGTTGCATTCCTTCACGGGTTTACAATGGGCGGCGGTGTCGGTGTCGGATGTCACGCAAGTCACCGGATTGTTTGTGAAAATTCCCAAATCGCAATGCCAGAATGCGGTATCGGCTTGGTTCCTGACGTGGGTGGCACCGCGTTGCTAGGGCAGGCCCCGGGTCGGACGGGGTTCTATCTGGGACTAACCGGTGACCGAATGGATGCGGGCGACGCAATCTATGCAGGCTTTGCCGATTACTATGTGCCTATGGCTGACTGGCCTAGCCTAAAGGACCAGATGATCAACTCAGGCACCCCTGCCCTGCCACAACACCCTGCGCCTGCGGCGCGGCTTGCTGACTGGCAGGCGGATATTGACCGACTCTTTGACGCGTCCAGCGCCGCCAGTATCCTTGCGCAGCTGGATGATACGGACGTGGGACGGGCGGCAACCAAAGCGATGACACGAAATTCGCCACTAGCCATGGCCTGCGCGGTTCCGCTGATAAACATGGGCGCCGACGATCCTGACATCACCCGCGCCTTGCACAATGAATACCGCTTTACACATCGTGCGGTCGAGCACTCTGACTTCATCGAAGGCATCCGCGCGGCTATCATCGACCGCGACAGGACACCCACATGGAAACATGCCACGCTAATGGCTGTGAGCGAAGCAGACATCACCGGAATGATCGCCCCTTTGGGTGACTTGGAACTGACACTTTAGGGGGCTGAAATGAAAATCGGATTTATCGGACTGGGCAATATGGGGGCCCCAATGGCTGCCAATCTGGCCAAAGCGGGCCATGAGGTGACAGGCTATGATACTGCCGCTCGCCCCGAAGGTATTGCCATGGCATCAACTGCTGCGCAGGCTGCGGCTGACGCGGATGTCGTTATCACGATGCTTCCCAATGGGGCCATCCTGCGCGCTGTCGCTGCGGAAATTCACCCGGCGATGAAACCGGATGCTGTGCATCTGGATTGTTCGACGGTTGATGTCACATCGGCGCGTGACGTGGCCCAAGCCGCTGAATCGGCAGGGCTATTTGCTGTCGACGCACCGGTTTCCGGCGGCACAGGCGGTGCGGCGGGCGGAACCCTGACATTTATGGCAGGCGGACCAAAGCGTGGTTATGAGACTGTCACCCCGCTATTTGACGTTATGGGACAAAAGGCCGTGCATTGCGGCGCCGCGGGTAACGGACAAGCAGCCAAAATCTGCAATAACATGATCCTTGGGGTTACAATGATCGGCACCTGCGAAGCCTTTGCCTTGGCGGACAAACTAGGCCTCGACCGTCAGTCGATGTTTGACGTGGTCAGCACATCGTCGGGGTATTCGTGGTCAATGAACGCCTACTGCCCTGCACCCGGTGTCGGACCAAACAGCCCGGCAGACAACGATTATCAACCGGGATTTGCGGCCGATTTGATGCTAAAGGACCTAAATCTTGCACAAATGGCTGCCGCCGCAGCTGACGCAGATACGCCGTTGGGTCAAGCCGCCCGCGACCTCTACGACACCTTCGTCAACAAAGAAGACGGGCTAGGCCGCGACTTTTCTGCCATGTTGCCACGGTTCGAAAAGCGCGGTCACAACTAGCGCGACAACATCGGCTTTAGATAGCGTCCGGTATAGCTTTCGTCGACATTTGCGACATCTTCCGGTGTGCCGGTGGCCACAATCCGGCCACCGCCGTCACCGCCCTCGGGGCCGATGTCGATGATGTGGTCTGCGGTTTTGACAACATCCAGATTGTGTTCAATCACAACAACGGAATTGCCCTGGTCGACCAATTCGTGAAGCACTTCCAATAGCTTACGAACATCTTCGAAATGCAGTCCGGTTGTCGGCTCGTCCAGAATATACAACGTCCTGCCCGTCGATTGACGCGCAAGTTCTTTGGACAGTTTAACGCGTTGAGCCTCACCGCCTGACAATGTCGTCGCCTGTTGTCCGACCTTGATGTACCCAAGCCCGACACGGCAAAGAGCGTCCATCTTGGTTCGGATCGATGGCACCGCGCTAAAGAATTCCTGCGCATCCTCGACAGTCATATCCAGCACGTCTGCGATCGATTTGCCCTTGAATTTAATCTCTAGCGTCTCGCGGTTATAGCGCGCGCCTTTGCAGGTTTCGCAGGTGACATAGACATCGGGCAGGAAATGCATTTCGATCTTGATCACACCGTCGCCCTGACAAGCCTCGCATCTGCCGCCTTTGACGTTAAAGCTGAAACGACCGGGTTTATACCCCCGCGCCTTGGCCTCTGGCAGGCCGGCAAACCAATCGCGGATCGGGGTAAAGGCGCCTGTATACGTCGCCGGATTCGACCGCGGGGTCCGGCCGATCGGGCGTTGGTCGATGTCGATTACCTTATCCAGATGCTCGAACCCTTTAATGGTCTCGCACGGCGCAGGAGTCTGGCGTGCGCCGTTCAGTTTCATCGATGCGTTTTTGAACAAGGTTTCAATCGTCAGGGTCGATTTGCCGCCGCCTGAAACACCTGTAACGCATACGAATTGTCCCAGCGGATAGTCTACCGTCACATTCTGTAGGTTATTGCCCGTGGCCTTGACGACGGTCAGCTTCTTTTTGGTTTTCTTCCGACGTTTTGTCGGGATTTCGATCTCTCGCTTGCCTACAAGATACTGACCGGTGATCGACCCCTCATTGGCCATGATTTCGGCCGGGGTTCCCTGTGCGACCACTTGACCGCCGTGCACCCCTGCCCCTGGACCAATGTCGAACACATAATCCGCCTCGCGGATCGCTTCTTCGTCGTGCTCGACCACAATCACGGTATTGCCCTGATCACGTAGGTTTTTCAGCGTGGTCAGTAACCTGTCGTTGTCGCGTTGGTGCAATCCGATCGACGGCTCGTCGAGCACATACAACACGCCTTGCAAACCCGACCCGATCTGGCTGGCCAACCTGATCCGCTGGCTTTCCCCCCCCGAAAGGGTGCCGGAATTGCGGCTAAGGGTCAGGTAATCAAGACCAACATTGTTCAAGAACCCCAAACGTTCACGAATTTCCTTAAGGATCGCTACGGCGATTTCGTTCTTTTGTTTGGTCAGGTTCGCGGGCACCTCATTGCACCAATCATAGGCCTCTTTGATCGACATATTGACGACCTGCCCGACGTGTTGATCACCGATTTTGACGGCCAGTGCCTCTTGGCGCAGACGGAAACCGCCGCATGTCGCACAGTGACGATTGTTCTGATAATTCTCGAATTCTTCGCGGATCCAGTTGCTGTCGGTCTCACGATAGCGACGTTCCATATTCGGGATTACGCCCTCAAACGCGCGCTCGACGGTATACACCCGCCCGCCCTCGTCGTAGCGGAATTTGATTTCTTCTTTGCCGGACCCGCGCAGGAACACCTGCTGCACCTTTGGATCCAGCTCTTTCCAACGCGCGTTCTTGTTGAACCCGTAATGTTTTGCAATCGCTTCAATGGTTTGCAGGAAATAGGGGCTCTTGCCTTTTCGCCAAGGAGCAAGCGCGCCATCGGCAATTTTCAGGGTAACATCGGGAACAACCAACTGCTCGTCGAAAAATAATTCAACCCCAAGCCCGTCACAGCTGGGACAGGCGCCAAAGGGCGCGTTGAACGAGAACAAGCGCGGTTCGATCTCGGGGATGGTAAAACCGCTCACTGGGCAGGCGAAATTCTCGGAAAACGTGATCCGCTCGGGGTCGCCTTCGGTCGGTGCAGTTTCCAGAACCGTGATCCCGTCCGCTAGATCAAGCGCTGTTCGAAAACTATCGGCCAGCCGGGTCTCCAACCCTTCACGCACCACAATCCGGTCGACGACAACGTCGATGTCATGGCGGAATTTCTTGTCCAGCGCCGGAGGCTCGTCCAGTTCGTAAAACTCTCCATCGACCTTGACGCGCTGAAACCCCTGCTTGCGCAGTTCCAAGAACTCTTTGCGGTACTCGCCTTTGCGGTCACGGACGATCGGGGCAAGCATATAGCCGCGCGTGCCCTCAGGCATCGCCATTACGCGGTCAACCATGTCCTGAACTTGCTGGGCCTCGATTGGCAGACCTGTTGCAGGCGAATACGGCGTGCCCGCGCGGGCAAACAACAATCGCAAATAATCGTAAATTTCGGTGATTGTGCCGACAGTTGACCGCGGGTTTTTCGACGTGGTTTTTTGTTCGATCGAAATCGCAGGGGACAGTCCGGATATGTGATCCACATCCGGTTTTTCCATCATATCAAGGAACTGACGAGCGTAGGCGCTTAGGCTTTCGACATAGCGTCGCTGGCCTTCGGCGTAGATGGTGTCAAAGGCGAGGCTGGATTTCCCGGACCCCGACAAACCAGTGATCACCACCAGCTCGTCGCGCGGAATATCCACATCGATATTCTTAAGGTTATGCTCGCGCGCGCCGCGCACTTCGATGTTCTTCAGCTCGGCCATTTTGCCCCCCAGCAAGGTGTTCCCTACCAAATAAACCATTTGGTAGGGTGCGCCACCTCAAATAGAGAACATTAAAAGAACATGCGAGAAGAATTTTAAGATTCTCTCAGGTTACATATGAATTACACGGCCATATGCATCCAGCACGCTCTCGTGCATCATTTCGGACAGTGTCGGATGCGGGAAAACCGTGTTCATCAGATCTTCTTCGGTTGTTTCCAGCTGACGACCAACGACATAGCCTTGTATCAGCTCGGTAACCTCGGCCCCAACCATATGTGCGCCCAATAGCTCACCGGTCTTCGCGTCGAAAACCGTCTTCACCATACCTTCGGCCTCACCCAAAGCGATTGCTTTGCCGTTGCCAATAAATGGGAAGCGCCCGACCTTGATCTCATAGCCCATCTCTTTGGCCTTTGCTTCGGTATACCCCACGGATGCGACCTGTGGATGGCAATAGGTACATCCAGCGATGCTTTCCGGCTTGACGGGATGCGCGTGTTTTCCGGCGATAACCTCGGCGACCATGACCCCCTCGTGGCTGGCCTTGTGCGCGAGCCACGGCGCGCCGGCGATGTCCCCGATTGCATATAGACCGTCGATGCCCGTGCGGCAGAATTCATCTGTGACAACGTGGGTCCGGTCAATTTTGACGCCCAACCCCTCGAGCCCGAGGTTTTCAACGTTCCCGACAATACCAACGGCAGAAATTACAGTGTCGAATTCCTGTTTTACGACCTTGCCACCGGTTTCAATATGCGCTGTGACCTTATCCTTGCCGCGATCCAGCTTCTTGACCATGGATTTCTCCATGATCTTCATACCTTGCTTTACGAACTGTTTTTTGGCGAATGCAGCGATTTCAGCGTCCTCGACCGGCAGCACGCGATCCATCACCTCGACCACAGTCGTATCAGCCCCTAGCGTGTTGTAAAAGCTAGCAAATTCGATCCCGATGGCACCCGACCCGATGACCAATAGTTTCTTTGGCATATGCGGTGGTTGCAGCGCATCGCGATAGGTCCAGACCAGCTTTCCGTCGCCTTCCAAACCCGGAAGCTCGCGGGCGCGGGCGCCAGTGGCCAGAACGATGTTTTTGGCCGCTAATTCTTCGGTGCCCTTGTCCGTCTTGACGCTCACTTTGCCCTTTGACGGGATCGTGGCATCGCCCATGAAAACGGTGACTTTGTTCTTCTTCATGAGGTGTGAAATGCCGCCCGACAACTGCCCCGCCACCTGACGGCTCCTCTTGACCACCGCATCCAGATCGTAGCCGATATTGTCGGCCTTTAGGCCAAATTCCTTGGCACGATGCATCAGGTGAAACACTTCGGACGACCGCAACAGGGCCTTGGTCGGAATGCATCCCCAGTTCAGACAGATCCCGCCCATATGCTCGCGTTCGACAATGGCGACGTTCATCCCCAACTGTGCACCACGGATTGCGGCGACATAGCCCCCCGGTCCAGCACCGATCACAATCATATCAAAGGTCTTTGCGGCCATTTCGGTTCCTCCAAATGTAAAATTAGTTTGATGTTAAACCATTTCCAAATGAACCGCCAGTGACGTTCGGACATGCCTGCCAATTACCCTCTGCATTGCTCGGGGTTGATCGTGCCAATCACGAAGGCCTGATCGTCAATTAATCAAATTCAGCGGGTGGCCAATCGTTTAGACAGGAGCCATTGCATCCCGAAATGCGCCACCATAACCGCCAGCATCCAGAAATTCCTGTTCGCAAGGCTTGTTTGCTCTGCTCAGAGCGGCATTGCGGAATGGAAACCTGCCAAACTTACGAATGATGTCGCGGTGCAGCTTTGCATGCACCAATGTGCTGGCCCCTGTTTCGGGCAATCGCGCATGTATCAAACGCACTGCCCTGTCCTGATCTGTCTGGTTTTCTGAATGCATCAAAGGCATATAGAAAAACTGGCGTACAGGTTCGGAAATGGTCAAGTCCCATTTGCGATCGATCGCGATCTTGGCCGCTGCACGAGCGGATTTATCGGCTTCAAAAGCGCGAGGGTCATCGCGGAACATATTGCGAGAGAACTGATCTGTTAAGATTATGAATGCCAACGCACCGGAAGCATCGGTCAGCCACTGGCTGCAGTTGCCTGCCCGCGCCTTTTGCCAATCAATTTCAAACCTTTGGCGTATCGCATCGTCCAGTTCCGGAGATCCGTTATACCATCCCTTTGGACCGATTTCATCAATCCAGAACGACAAGATTTCATCGACGACTTTCACATTCCCAACCTCCGACGGGTGTCACCTAGCCCAACTCAAACATGCTGTTGTATGTCAGACAAGCCTTTCTTGGTCTGTTAGCGCAATCTCTTCTTCTTCGGCCTCTACATAGACCTCTTGGGCGACCTCGGCGGCGACCGGCGTGGAGGACGCCGAGATGACCGCATAGGTCACCGCATCAATATCCAGATCCGCGCGGCTACGGCGTGTCATCCGGTAGGCAGCATAGCCCCCTACCATCAACATCAGAACTGCGGAAAACATCCAATACCCGCTTGGGCCAATTGTATCCATCATCCAACCAACGGTCAGCGGACCTGCGATGGCGCCCACTCCGTTGATGAACAACAAGCCCCCCGACGCCGCAGCCATGTCTTCTCGATCAAGGTAATCGTGCACATAGGCGATCAACAACGCATACAGTGGGTTCGAAGTGCCGCCCAGAATTGCGGCTCCAATCAATATGACGCCCAAGCTGCCTGGCAGCATAAACGCAAAGAATGCGCCGGCGCTTCCGGCAAAGCCCACGCCCATAATCAGCAAACGCCGGTCAATTCTGTCTGATAGCCAGCCAATCGGATATTGCAACATTAGCGCAGCCACATAAATGACCGAGACGAACAACGAAATCTCGCCCACGGACAGGCCCGCGCGGGACCCGTAGACCGCTGACATGCCAAACTGTGCCGAAAACACCCCGCCAAGCAGAAACATGCCAAAGCATCCCAATGGCGATACTTCTATCAACTTGAAAACAGTCATCGGTTTGGTTTGCGCAAACTGGGGTGTTGGCCGGATTGACAGCAAGATTGGGGCAAAAGCCAACGACACCAGTACCGACGGAATAATAAACAGTATATACCCTGAAATATCGCCTTGGCTGACGATATATTGCGCCGCGACAATGCCTGCCATCTGAACCATCAAATAGACCGACAGGGCTTTGCCTCGGGTTTCGTTGCTGGATGCGTCGTTTAGCCAGCTTTCGGCGGTGACATACACGCCACAAAAACAAAATCCGATGACGACACGGCCCAAAACCCATGCCCATGGTTCAACCAAGGTCGGATATAGGATCAGAACCGCAGAAATTGTCGACCCAAGGGCCGCAAAGACCCGCACGTGTCCCACCCGCCGGATCAGTTTTGGTGTCAGCTGTGAGCTGAACAAAAAACCGACGAAATAGGCCGACATAACAAGCGACAAGGCAAACGTGCTAAAGCCTTCAGCTTCGCCTCGAAGGCCCAACAATGTGCCCTGAAGACCATTGCCGATCATCAATAGAAACATACCCAAGAACAGGGCCCAAGTGCTGCTAACAACCTGAAACATCGTTCGACTCCTTTAACGCAGATTTTGTGCCGCTGTAGCAGCGGGTCGCCCAGGCGCACGCTGCAATTGCGACAGTTTGCGGTTTTTCGCGTCGTTCACAGACCTTTGGGCAATAGCAGTGACGCATCCCCATAGGAAAAAAACCGGTAATCGTGGTTAATCGCATGGTCATAGATTACCTTGATCCGATCCACGCCAATCAAGGCGGACACAAGCATCATCAAAGTTGATTTTGGCAGGTGAAAATTCGTCATCAACCCGTCCGCAATCTGGAATGTGAACCCGGGTGTTATGAAAATGTCCGTATCGCCACGCCACTCGGTGATCTGCCCGTCTTGGGCTGCGGATTCAATCAACCGCAACGCGGTCGTCCCCACGGGTATCACCCGCCCGCCGCTGGCCTTGGTGGCGTTGATCAGACTGGCAGCCTCGGCACTGACATCCCCCCATTCAGAGTGCATTTTGTGCTGTGAAATGTCGTCAGTCTTGACCGGAAGAAACGTGCCTGCGCCTACATGCAGTGTCACATGGGCAAACTTCACGCCCTTGTCTGCGAGTGTCTGCAACAAAGGGCCGTCAAAATGCAGCGATGCCGTGGGTGCGGCCACTGCGCCCGAATTGGCGGCCCAATGGGTTTGATAGTCGGTCTTGTCTTGCTCATCCGCCGCGCGTTTTGCCGCAATATAGGGTGGCAACGGCATCGCGCCGACCGCGTTCAACGCCGTGTCAAAGTCGTCTCCTGTGACGTTGAAACGCAAATGCGCTTGCCCGTCCGACCGACCGTCAACGGTGGCAGACAGATCGTCCGAGAAAACGATTTCTTCGCCATCTCGGATTTTTCGCAACGGCTTAATCAGAGCGCCCCAGGTCCCGTCGGCGCGCGGTTCCAGCAAGGTCACATCCATCTTGGCCGATGTGTGTCCAGCGTCACCCGAGCGGTGCCGCATCCCGTTCAAACGGGCGGGAATAACCTTGGTGTCATTCAAAACAAGTAGGTCGCCCTGCCCCAGATAGTCAGTCAAATCGGCGATGGTTTTATCCAGCATACGGTCCGGCGTCGCGACCAGCAGTTTGGCCGAGGTTTTGGGCCGCGCAGGACGCACCGCAATCCGGTCGTCGGGCAGATCAAAGTCAAAATCGCTTAGTTTCATTGGCTCACTTGCGGCACAGGGCGTCGAAATATTTCTCGGAACATGCCGGGGGTTAAAACCGAAAGCGGGTTCACGTCAACCACTGGCGCACTGACATTGCCTGTCAGATTGAAATTGAACCCGATCAGCCCTTCGCCCTTGCGGGTCAGGATAGACCCGATCCCGTTCAATAAATAGAACGGCGAGATGACGCCTTGGAAATCCAGCCGCTTTTGCGTCAAGCCAAATATCCCGTCCAATGACACCCCTAGCCCGGCGCCGACCGCACTGGACCGCGTCACAATCACTTGTTCGGGTGTCAGCCTGAAATCGGCCTCGACCTCTTCGAACATCAGACCGTTGCCGTCCAGCTGCTGCAGCAGCCCAACGACGCTGATCGCATCCAGCAGTGCCGCCATAGCCGGAGCATCGCGCAGGCGTATCTTGGTGATATCCAAACGCCCATCGAAATGGCCACTCTGGCCCGTGGGCCGCAGGACCAAATCCAGCTCGCCCCCCACAGCAGTCTGCACAAGGCCCGCAGACCGAATGATCGCCCCCGCATCATCGGCGCGCAGGCGCACCGCAGTGCCCCCATCTTGGGCCATCAGCGTGCCGCTTAGGTCCGGCCCACCATTCAATTGACCCGAGAATTGCCCGCTCAATCCGCCCTTGGTGTTCAGCCGAGCAGTCATCCCCGTGATCGAAATAGTGTCAGTCACCTGCACCCGATCCAAGGTCAACGCCAGCGGCATGCCCCCGCCCGCGGCACCACCTGTGCCGCTTGACCTTGGCAATCTGCGCAGGTCGATCGAACCGCGACTGGTTTCAACAGCCATGGGGTGTCCGTCCCCAACTGCGGTCAGAGTTGCTGCGCCATTGAACCAACGCCCGACACGCAAATCATCAAACACCGCGCGCCGCAGTTTACCACCTGCTTGCAAATCCAAACGACCGTTCAGCACCAAATCGGCCGCCTCCAAGGTGACCTGATCGACGGTCGGGGACTGGCCCAAAGTGCCATCAACGCGCAATTTTCCCAACGATGTTTGCGGCTTACGCCAACCGATTGCAGGCACAATAACCCCCAAGCCACTTAGGTCGGAAATCAATGTATAAACAGGAGGTTTCTTATCAAATACAGACACTTGCATTACGGCAGATGCCTGACCATTTAGCGCCCCAGACGGGACCTGAATGCCCCAAGACGCAAGCGTCCCTTGCGATAGCGGCCCTTCAATTTCAACTTTGGCTGGTCCGTCCGCGGGATTGTCAAGTTTCACGTTGTAGCGAACGCCACGATGAACCACTGGCCCTGTCACATTGTAGCCCGACGGCGCCGCCTCGAACCGAAGTTCGCGCGATGTTAAAATCCGCCCCTGCAAAATCTGGTCAGACGCAAAGCGGGTCAACCGCCCCTGTGCGGTATAGTCTGGCGAAGAGCCAGTGGCTCCTACTCGAACCTGTATTTGTGTATTAACCGCGCCGCCAGTACTGGCCAGAATTGTCGCCAACGGACCGTCCGGTTCCTCTGTCAGCCCAGCCAAAACCGACGCTGCCGCGCGCGCAGGCCCCTTTGCTTCGATTTCGATAAGGGGTCGCGCCGCGCCTTCGGCTAGGGGCAAACGGGCGACCGTTCCGGACAGGTCCAGCCGCCCGCCGGTTTTGGCAGCCATCATGCCGCGTTGAAGCCGCACGACCAATTCGTCTTGCTGCCAAATAACGGTCCCTTTGGCGCGGGTGATGTTTGGCAATCTAGGCGCCGACACCAATTCTGCATCGTCAAAATGCCATTGCATGATCGCTTGCTTGGGGTGGTCGGGCTGGCTGCGAAGCGCAATTTCGATCTGACTTAAATTGCCTTTTACGATTTTGCCTCGCGCATTGGCACGTGCAGCCGGCTGAACGGTCCTTGGCCAGAAATCAAACAGCCTAGTTGCGGCCACGTGATCAACCGCGGCGTCAGCCGACAGCGTCCAGCCATCCGCGCCCGCCATCGCCTGCCCTGATGCAATTAAACGACTGTCGCCGTCGTTGAAAACCAGTTGCCCGACATCGACCGTGAAAGGTGCAAACCGCAAACGTAGATCCAGCGACGCAGGCGGCAGCACAAGACCGTCAGGAAACGCATCAGAAGGAGGCAGATCAACTGCTTTTATCCGCAATTGCGCCAACAAAGAATCCGGCAAGCCATCATCAGACAAGGGGCTGAATGCGGCGCCATCTGCATGTATTGTCAAACCGCCGGCGTGTGCTTCGATCTGGTCGAACTGGAAATGCCCGTCGGACGGATCGTAGGTCAAATAGGCGTTCGCGCCGTCAAACGTGATCGGGTGCGTCAACCCATTGGGCAAGATCGCACCTGCTCCGATCGTCATCGAAACCGACATTGGTCCGACCAGACCGTCGCGCCCAAGTGTAGTGCGCATCTGGGTGGAAATCGGGGCCTGAACCGCAGAAAGCCACGAAAAGACGGGGGATTGCGTCGCCAGATCGGCGGCCCTTGCATCCTCGATTTTCAATGAAATGCTGGCCGGACCGGACCTGTTCCGGCGCCCGTAACTGACATCAAGCCGCGTGATATCTGTGCCGCCGGACAACAACGACAGGGATCCGTCAATCTGCGTCGCCTGACCGTTTAGGGCCAAGGTCACGCGCCCTCCATCCACTGTCCAAGACCGCCCCGCACGGGCATCGATGTATTCGAGGATCAGCCCGTCCGCCGAAACCGTTTCCATAGCCGCCAGAACCGGCCGCTCAAACAATTGGTCAATCTGATCCAGTAGCGCTGCAAGGCTGGGCACTTTGCCCAAATCGCCTTGGGCACCGAACGCAAGAGATACGCGCCCGTCGGCATCGCGCCGCACCAACAGCCGCGCGCCGTCAATCGCAACATCCTGCAACAAGATAGCCTGTTCAAAAACAATTCCGCGGGGCGAAATCAGCGCCGACACATGCCGCAACTGTCCAACCGGTTGCTTGTTGGACTGAACGGTCACCCCATTAATCCGGACGCGCGGGTGCAAGTCCCGACCCAGCCGCAGCTTGACGGTGTCGATTTCGATCTCGAGGCCCTCACCGACCTGTTCCAATTGCGAAATCAGTTGCGTTTTGACCCAGTCGGGCGCATCAACGTCACGTCCGATCAAGGCAATTATAGTCAACGAAGTCACCACAACCGGCACAATGAACAGGGCGATCGCGCCGAGCATTGCAAGCCGACCAACCGCCCGTTTGGACGGACCGGATTCTACCACTGAATGTTTCTGTTCTTGGGTCACCCCTTTAACTTTGCGCATGGCGCATTAAAACGAAACCAGAAACCCGCAAAAGGATACAAGAAATGCCTCAACTTGCTATCGGCGACACAGCTCCCGACTTTGATCTTCCGTCGGGCAATGGCCAGAACATCAAGTTGTCCGACCACAAGGGGCACCCGGTCGTTGTGTTCTTTTATCCAAAAGACGACACACCCGGCTGCACAAAAGAGGCCATAAGCTTCACCCAAACCAACGAGGATTTCAAGGACGCGGGGGCGGTCGTTATGGGCGTATCCAAAGACCCAGTGGCAAAACATGTCAAATTTGCAGCCAAACACGACCTAGGAATTCCACTGTTGTCTGATGAAAACAGCGACATGTGCGAACGCTATGGCGTCTGGGTCGAAAAGAACATGTATGGGCGCAAATACATGGGTATCGAAAGAGCCACTTATCTGATCGGAGCTGACGGTTTGGTCGCGCAAATCTGGCGCAAAGTTAAGGTGCCCGGTCACGTCGAGGCTGTCCTCGACGCCGTTAAGGCACTGTGATGTCTGAATTATTACCCTTGGCACAGATGGCCGTTAACGTGTTGACGACGGCAGATGG
This sequence comes from uncultured Roseobacteraceae bacterium, assembly GCA_964022195.1. Lineage (GTDB taxonomy): Bacteria > Pseudomonadota > Alphaproteobacteria > Rhodobacterales > Rhodobacteraceae > Yoonia. The sequence continues at coordinate 9,397 of CAXIAS010000007.1, read as the reverse complement.
TCGGGCCACGACGGCCCTATCTCGTGATTACGCAGCAAAATGGCAGGCAGCGCGCTCGCAAGGGGCCGACGTTACGATTGGTCACGCAACACCACCGGACGCCCCCGCACGCCCAGACCTGCCCCGATTGCTTGACCCGCGCGACGTGCCGCGCCGCAAGCCAGGCACGCCCGACGGAAGGCTCGCGATTTTGCACGCTGTCGCCCACATTGAACTGAATGCCGTCGATTTGCATTGGGACATCATCGCACGGTTTACCGATGTAAAAATGCCGATTGGTTTCTATGACGATTGGGTCAAAGCCGCTGACGAAGAATCTAAACATTTCAATCTGATGGCTGACTGCCTTGAAGTCCACGGCAGCTATTACGGTGCGTTAGACGCCCATGCCGGAATGTGGCGCGCCGCCCAAGACACCGCCGAGGATTTCATGGGGCGACTGGCTGTCGTGCCCATGGTGCTAGAAGCCCGCGGTCTAGATGTCACACCTGGGATGATCAAGATTTTCAAACAAGCCAAAGACCAGCAGGCCATTGACGCGCTAGAAGTCATCTACGCCGAAGAGGTCCACCATGTCGCCTATGGGTCAAAATGGTTCCACTTTTTGTGCGGACGCCACGAGCTGGACCCGACAGGTGTCTTTCACGATCTGGTTCGCCGCTATTTCCACAGTCAACTTCGCCCGCCCTTCAACGAAGAGAAACGCGCCGAGGCCGGTATTCCACCTGATTTCTATTGGCCACTTGCCAATCAAACGCCGCAATAGCGCGCCAAGTCGGCAAAAATACGCCTAACCCTTCGCAACTAGGCTGTTTTTCAGCAACCCAAGGGCAAAAAACTTGCTTGAAAGTCATAGGCTGTTAAACATCTTTGGAACAGCAAGACGGATGAAGAAATCATTCGCGGCAGGTGACTGAGACGAAGGACAACAATTGTGCGATCAAAACTGACAGCGCGAGTGCATCAGATGCTCGAGAAACGCTTTCCCGAGAAGCGTCTTTTCCTGCGCTCTGAGGATGAAACCCGTTTCATCCGTCTGAAATCCGAGACTCAGCTGGTGGCTTGGACTGGCGGGACCCTGGTGATTGGTTGGACGATCATTTCAACAGCCATTCTGCTGATGGATAGCATCGGTTCGGGCAATTTCCGCGCCCAAGCTCAGCGCGACCAAATGTTATATGAGCATCGTTTGAACGCCCTGTCCGATGAACGCGATGCCCGCGCCGAAGAAGCTATCGCCGCGCAAGCGCGGTTCAGTTCGGCACTTGAGCAGATTTCGATCATGCAAACCGAACTGCTATCGACCGAAGACAAACGCCGCGAGCTGGAAACGGGTATCGAGGTGGTGCAAGCCACATTGCGCAATGTCATGAAGCAGCGCGAAGCCGCGAGGGACCAAGTCGCATCCCTATCCGCCGATGGCGTTGGAAATGTGGCCGCTGCCATGTCCCAAGAAGCATCCGGCACCGTTGATCTGTTGGCATCTGCCCTGGCTGATACAGCCGCCGAACGCGATATGATTGCAGCTGATGCAGAATTCGCAATCGATCACGCCGCCGAGATGGAGCTGGAACTGCGCCTGCTGCAAGAAAAGAACGACGAGATTTTCCGCCAACTCGAAGAGGCAATGCTGGTATCGGTCGAACCGCTCGACAAGATGTTCCGCAACGCGGGTCTAAACCCTGATAGCCTGCTTAGCGCAGTGCGCCGTGGTTATTCCGGCACCGGTGGCCCTTTGATGCCGTTGCAGTTTTCGACAAAGGGTGGCGCACCTGACCCCGACGCTGCGCGCGCGAATGCGATCCTGAACAAAATGGACCGCATCAACCTATACCGTATCGCAGCAGAACGTGCTCCGTTCGATTTGCCCGTCAAATCAAACTATCGTTTCACATCCGGTTTCGGCCAACGCTGGGGCCGCTTGCATGCTGGCGCAGATTTCGCCGGACCGATTGGCACACCTATCTATGCAACGGCCGACGGCGTGGTCACCCACGCAGGTTGGTCATCGGGTTACGGCCGCTTGGTCAAGATCCAGCACGAATTCGGGATCGAAACCCGTTATGCCCACCAAAGCCGTTTGCGCGTAAAAGTAGGCCAAAGGGTCTCGCGCGGGCAGCGAATTGGTGATATTGGCAACTCAGGCCGGTCCACTGGACCGCATCTTCACTACGAGGTCCGCGTCGGTGGCAGGCCCGTTAACCCCATGATTTACATAAGAGCTGGACAAGATGTTTTCTAAATCCAAGATCAATGAGCCCGGTCCAAAGGCCGACGACGTTCCCAAAGCAGCCCCTGCCGCCAAGCCGGCAACGCCCCCTGCAGCCGAGTTCAAGGCATCTCCGCCCAAGGCAAAGCCGCCTGCATCTATTTTGTCCGCTGACCTGCTGGTCAAAGGCAACCTGAAGACGACAGGTGACATTCAAGTCGAAGGTCAGGTCGAAGGCGACATTCGCGCCCACCTGCTGACCGTTGGCGAAACGGCGACGATCAAGGGCGAAGTCATCGCTGATGACGTGGTGGTCAATGGCCGCGTTGTCGGTCGTGTTCGGGGCCTAAAAGTGCGCCTGACATCTACCGCACGTGTCGAGGGTGATATCATCCACAAGACGATCGCAATCGAATCTGGCGCCCACTTTGAGGGATCAGTTCAACGTCAGGACGACCCCTTGACGACTGGCGCTGGCGGCAAAGCGAAAATGCCCGCGACTGAGCCCAAGGCCTAAGCCCAACCGCAATCTATGGTTAACAGGCGTCTGCATTCACCGTGCGGACGCCTCTTTATTTGGGTAGGTGCTTTTGTAATTCACGTAGTTTCAAGCGGGCCGTCTGCGTCAAGGCCTGAGCCTGCACCGGCTCGCAAGACAACAAGCGCCCAGCCAAATCCCTCAGGTCGGCCTTGACCGCATCGGGCACCGGTAAATCCAAGGCATGGACCAACAACGCGGCTTGTTCATGTGCTGGCGCCAATTGCCTTAATGCCCCGCACATGGGCCCGATCAGCCGGGCATCACGGCGCCAGTCCTGGCCGGAAAACACGTCTTGGGTAACCCGCACCCCTGCCCCATAGCAATTGTATTGAACGCAACCAGAATACCCACAGGACGCGAGTTCACTGTGAATTCCACACCCTTTGGCACCTAGGTTCGGACACGCGACGTTCGGGGACTTATCAACGCCGAACCCGTGTCCTGCGTCAAATGCATAGGCTAAACAACACAGATCCGCGCAGGCCGAGCAATCGGGCTGCAAACGGTCCATCATGGCTTAGTCGGTTGCGTTAGCGTCGGCCCGGCTTTTGCCGGCAACATCCAACGCCAGCGTCGCGGCCATTAATCCATCAAGATCACCGTCAAGCACACCTTTGGTATCGGATGTCTCAAACTGGGTGCGCAGGTCTTTGACCATCTGATAGGGCTGCAGGACATAGGAGCGGATCTGGTTGCCCCAACCCGCGTCTCCTGCATTCTCATGCGCTTCGTTGACCAGCGTTGACCGTTTGTCCAACTCGATCTGATACAGGCGGGACTTCAACGCCTTCATTGCAATATCGCGGTTCTGGTGCTGTGATTTTTCCGAGCTGGTCACGACGATGCCTGTCGGATGGTGCGTGATCCGAACCGCCGAATCTGTCGTATTGACGTGCTGACCGCCCGCGCCAGAGGACCGGTATGTATCGATGCGAATGTCAGCCGGGCTGACTTCAATTTCGATGTTGTCGTCGACCACGGGATAGACCTTGACGGAGGTAAACGATGTGTGGCGTTTGGCGGCACTATCAAAAGGGCTGATCCGGACAAGCCGGTGAACACCGCTTTCGGATTTCAACCACCCATAGGCGTTGTGGCCGCTGATCTTGTAGGCTGCGGACTTGATTCCGGCCTCTTCGCCTGCGCTCTCGGATTGCAGTTCGACCTTATAACCCTTCTTTTCAGCCCAGCGAACATACATCCGCGCGAGCATCGATGCCCAATCACAGCTTTCCGTGCCACCAGCGCCTGAATTGATCTCAAGGAAGGTATCGTTGGCGTCCGCCTCGCCGTCCAGCAGCGCTTCCAGCTCTTTCTTGGCGGCAACCGTTTGCAATTTGGAAATCGCGCTCTCGGCCTCGGTGATGACATCGGCGTCGTCTTCCATTTCGCCCAATTCGATCAGTTCAATATTGTCCGTCAAATCCTGTTTGATCTGGTCATAGTTCCCCAACGCATCCACAAGCATCTGGCGATCGCGCATCAGTTTCTGTGCTGCATCGGGATTGTCCCATAGGGTCGGGTCCTCAACGCGGGCGTTGAATTCCTCTAGCCGAAATGCTGCCGTTTCATAATCCATTCGTTGGGCAAGCAGGTCCAACGACTTCTGGATCGCTTCGACTGAGCTTTGAATTTCGGCGCGCATGGTCGTCCTAACAATTGATCGGCTATTGGTGGCCGTAATAGCAAAGCGGTCTAGTAAAGACCACCAGAAGAAAGAGACCCGAACGACGCCTTTGGTCCAACCTTGGCAGTGCCACCGGTCGAAGTCGTAACCTCGCGGGCCGCGCGTGGAACAACGTCAAACAGCGGCAGATCAGCAGCCATACCAAAGCCACCGTCAAAGGTAATACCGAAAACTGGCTCTTCACCTGGGCGGAAACATTCGCGCACAACGTTGTCGCCACTGGCACCGTCAGGCAGTCGGGCGCCGGTAAACCGGTCGATGCTAATGAACTGACACTCACTTGGCACAAAGAATTTGCTGCCGCCGCGACGCTTGATAGCCTGTGTCATGAAACGGTTGAATACAGGGCCGCAAATGCCGCCACCCGAGGCGCGACGGCCCAAGCTGCGCGGTGTATCAAAACCAATATAGCACCCGGCCACGATGTTGCTGCTAAAGCCAACGAACCAGACATCCTTGGCATCGTTGGTCGTGCCCGTCTTGCCTGCAATCGGCACAGGCAAATTGATCGTCTTACGGGCCGTGCCGCGATCGACTACGCCCTGCATCATCGACGTTAGCTGGTAGGCGGTGATTTCATTCATGACGCGTTCACGTTCCGACACGATGCGCGGTCCGCGCCCTTCGGCGAGTGACAGGTCATTACAATCTTCGCAAAGCCTTTGATCATGGCGATAAACTGTCGCGCCATAGCGATCCTGCACACGGTCGACCAAAGTCGGCTCGACCCGCTCACCCCCATTTGCAAACATCGCATAGGCCGCTACGACCTTGAACAACGTCGTTTCATCTGACCCCAGGGCCGCGGCCAGAACTCGGTTCATGCTGTCATAGACACCGAATTTTTCGGCATAACGGGCGACGGTGTCGATGCCGATCTCTTGGGCCAAACGGATGGTCATAAGGTTCCGCGACTGTTCGATACCTGTGCGCAAAGGGGTCGGGCCGTAAAACTGGTTGCTAGAGTTTTTGGGCCGCCAGACACCCTGTGGTGTGTTGATTTCGATCGGGGCATCGACCACGATTGTCGCTGGGGAATAACCAGAATCCAACGCGGCCGCATAGACAAATGGCTTGAATGCCGAACCGGGCTGCCGCCGGGCTTGAGTGGCGCGGTTGAACACAGAATGCTGATAGCTAAAGCCGCCCTGCATCGCCAAGACACGGCCCGTATTGACGTCCATCGCCATAAAGCCACCCTGCACTTCTGGCACCTGCCGCAAGGTCCAGCGAATGAACGATCCGTCTGCATCCGTGGTCATGCGACGCACCAAAACGACGTCACCGCGCTTGAAGTTGTCGCCGAAACTGCCGCGCATCCAGTCAATGTCTTTACGAGGAACATACTGTCGTTCGGCCTCGGTTTCCTCAATGCCTTCAATGCCGATTTGCAGTTCCGCATCGCCTACATTCAGGACAACAGCGGGAAACCACGGGTTCTCGAGCGTAATATCACGTGGCACATTCACGCCAGCCAATGCAGATCGCCAAGTGGCCTCATCCGTCAAATCGGCCTCTTGCAGTGTCTCACCAGTGCCGCGCCATAGCCCCACACCACGATCATAATTCTCCAACGATCGTTGCAATGCATGGGCCGCTTCGATCTGCAGGTCGGGTTCCACCGTAGCCCGGATAGAAAGGCCACCCGAAAAGAACTCATCCTCACCGAAATCGGCTGACAGCTGTCTGCGGATTTCATCGGTAAAATAGGTCCGTGGCGGCAGCTCGCTACGGAAACTGTCGTAGTCGCCCGCCTGCACGGTTTTTAGCCGCTCCTCGCGGGCGGCGTTATATGTGTCGTCGTCCAGAAACCCGTTTTCCCACATCTCGCGCAGGACGAAATTGCGACGGTTTATGGCCCGATCGTAGTCCCGCACGGGATCATAGCGCGATGGTGCCTTGGGCAGCACGGCCAGATAGGCCGCCTCGCCCGCGGTCAGGTCGGCCAATGGTTTATTGAAATACGTCAACGCCGCAGCGGTGATCCCATAGCTGTTTTTGCCCAAAAAGATTTCGTTCAGATACAGTTCGAGAATGCGTTCCTTGGGCATGGATTTTTCGATACGGGCCGCAAGGATCAATTCTTTGATCTTACGCTCGGCAGATCGGGATCCGTCGAGCAGGAAATTCTTCATGACCTGTTGCGTAATTGTGGACGCCCCTCGCACGTCCTTGCCACGACTGCGCACAGCTTCGACTAAGGCAGCTGCCATACCACGCGGGTCATATCCTGCATGAGAATAGAAGTTCTTATCCTCAGCTGAAATGAACGCTTGTTTGATGACGTCGGGAATCTCTTCTGCTGGGGTGAATAGACGCCGTTCCACGGCGAATTCGTCGATGATGTTACCTTCACCCGAATAGATCCGGCTGATTGTCTTTGGTGCGTATTGCGACAGCACCTCATATGACGGCAAGTCCTTGCCATACATATAGAAAATAGCGCCCAGTGTCAGTGCCATCATAGCAAGACCAAGGGTCAGCATCGAAAAGATGCCGCCAAAGAAAGACATGATGAAACGTATCACGGACGCGTACCTCAAGGTTGTTGCTTGGCTTATAGGGCGCTTGGTTGAAATGGTCAAAACACACGTTGTCAAACTGCGCGCAATTTCGCGCGACGCCGAAGTCCGCTTTTTTGCATCCCGACCCTATTGGCGGATCAATGGTTCGTTGACCTCTTGTGCAATGGCCCAGGCAATCACCCCGTCGACGATGCCATCGACCAGTTTCGCCCGTGCCTTCGAATCCTGTAGCATCGCCCTATCATTGTCGTTGGACAGGAATCCCGCCTCTAATAGTATGCTCGCAAAATCAGGCGCGTTCAGAACCGCAAAGTTGCCCTCGCGGCGGGGCCGAGGGTGAAGTTTGACGCCAGCTGTGGCCAAACCGGTCAACACGGCATCGGCCAACCGGTCGCTGGCAGGCGCTGTTTCCAGCCGCGCCAGATCCATCAAGATCCCTGCGACCCGGTCATCGTGACCCACAAGATCAAGCCCCGCGACCAGATCACCCCGTTCATGACGTTCAGCCATACGCGCGGACGCAGCACTTTCGGCGCGCTTGTTGAGGGTGTAAACAGACGCCCCGCTTGCGTTGCCGAGCATAAGGGCATCTGCATGCAGCGAGATCATCGCCGACGCGCCTTGCGCCCGAGCACGGGTCATACGTTGTTCTAACGGGACAAAATAATCACCCTGCCGTGTAAGAACTGCTTTTATTTGCCCTGTCCGGTTCAGCGCATCCCCGACTTCGATTGCGAGGGCCATCATCAAGTCCGCTTCGTTAACCCCGTCACGTTGCGCACCGGGATCAATGCCGCCGTGGCCAGGGTCCAGCACGATCACCATTGGCCCGTCCGGCTGCGGGCGGGCAACTGGTTGCGCCAATAGCAAATCCCACGTCGATTGTTGTGGTGCGCCCGCATCTTGGGCGAATGCATCATTGCTGGTGGGTTCCATCTGAACCAGCAAACGCGCCGCGCCAGTGTCCTGGGCCACAGACATTCCAGCCGTGACCACGGCCAAAGGATCGCGCAATTCGACCACCATCCGCGACCAGCCCGGCCGCAAAGGGCCGAAATGCACGTCATTGGCCATGTCCGAATTCAACAATGCGACTTGGCTTGCGCCGGTCCAGTCAATTTCGCGAAAGTCCAACACAACGCGGCGCGGAGTGTCCAATGTAAAGACGCGGTAAGGAACCGGTTGCGACATAGACAGGTCAATGTACAACTGGCCATCGCGATCCGTGATTTGGCTTTGGGCTGTATCAAGGCGCGCCAAGCTGCTGAATTCCTGCGCACTCAAGGATGCAGCGCAGCAGATCCATATAAAAACGATCCGCCAAATCATTGGCGTTGTTCCATAAATTTCTGCAACCGCTGCATTCCTTCGACCATATCTTGCGATGATCTGGCATAGGACAGCCTTAGCCATTTGTGGCCGTCTACCGGATCAAAATCCAAACCCGGAGTGACCGCGACGCCCGCCGTTTCAAGGATTTCAGCGGCGAATGCGCGCGCATCACTGGTGTGTTTGGACACGTTTACATAAACATAAAAGGCCCCATCAGGCGGCGCGAAATCTATCAGCCCGGCTGCGATCAAGCCATCGGTGACGATTTTCCGGTTTTTGGCGTAAACTTTCAAATGGCCGTCCAATTCGTCCCGACAATCAAACGCGGCCAGGGCTAGGGTTTGGCTGGCATGAGGGGCGCAAATAAACATGTTCTGCGCCAGACGCTCAACCCTGCGCACATGGTCTGGTGGCACAACCATCCACCCCACGCGCCACCCCGTCATCGAAAAATATTTGGAAAAAGAATTGATCACGTAAACATCATCGGTGACCTGCAACGCCGTTGTTGCGGCTTTGTCATAACTTATTCCGTGATAAATCTCGTCCGAGATAAACGCCGCATCTCGGTCCACGCAACTATCGGCCAATGCCGCTAATGACGCGTGATCCAGCATCGTGCCTGTCGGATTTGCGGGCGATGCCACGATCAAACCGTGCAATTCATGAAGCGCAACATCGCTTGGCAGCGGTTGATACCGCGTTTGGGCTGTCGTCGATATCTCAACCGGATTCAGCCCCAGGGCGCGCAAGATCTGCCGGTAAGACGGATAACATGGCAACCCCAAACCGACACGTTCGCCGTTATCAAAAAGGGCCGAAAACGCCAACAAAAACGCGCCCGACGCGCCCGATGTGATCACAACACGGTCGGATGAAACCGTGACGCCATAGACCTCGGCATAGTGTTGCGCGATACGTTTCCGCAACGCGGGCAAGCCCAACCCGACAGTATACCCCAACGGCTGATCCAGCTGCTCGGCCAAGGCTGCGCGCGCCTGACCGGGCGCGCCTGTTGCGGGTTGCCCGACCTCCATATGAATGATGTGGCGCCCGTTGGCTTCGGCCTGACGGGCCGCCTCCATGACGTCGATCACAATAAA
>CAXIAS010000006.1:0-51990 GCA_964022195.1 uncultured Roseobacteraceae bacterium | reverse complement strand
CCAATACCACTGTGTGTAGATGTTGGCGGGCAGGTTCATGCGGGCCAATTCGCGCGCGAGGCCTTGTTTGCCCTCGTCATCAATCATCTCGGCGTAGTGGTCGTAGGTGCGCGCGGCGTCGCCTTTTAGGATTTCCAGAACGCGTGCGGCCTCGTCCCCTGTCAGCGCCTCGCCCCTGCCCTGATTGTTGATCACCGATTGCGCGGCCAGTTTGTCGGGCTCTGGGATATAGAATTCACGGTCAAGGATCGAATAACGGGCCGAGTATTCGTTCACATTCGCGGTCCGGTGGCGGATCCATTGACGCGCCACAAACACGGGCAGTTTGACGTGTAGCTTGATTTCGCACATCTCGAACGGGGTGGAATGCCAGTGGCGCATCAGATAGCGGATCAGGCCTTCGTCGTTTTGCACCGACTTGGTGCCCTTGCCATAAGACACCCGCGCGGCCTGACAGATCGCGGCATCGTCGCCCATATAGTCGATCACGCGGATAAATCCGTGATCCAGAACATCATGGGCGTTGTATAAATGCTGTTCCATCCCCGGAGCTGTCGCCCGAAGCGTCGGCTGGGGGTTGGCGCGCAGTTCATCGATTTCGGCTTGCTGTTCTGGGCTTAGCGGCATGAGAGGGAGTCCTGTGTGCTATGAGTCGCCGACCACTATATATTGGGTCGAGGATTGAAAGAACCTCCATATCCGTGAAAATAATATCGGTGCCCGGTGGTTCGCCGTTGACTTTGATTTGTCAGCCTCGGATTATCGGCGCAATTGTCAGCATTATTACAGGCCTTGCCCACATGCGTTCGTTTCTTATTGCTCTTGCGACCCTTCCGCTGCTTGCCGCATGTGATGGGGCGCAGCCATTTGCGTTCACAGTCGAAGGACCCGACGGTCAGGAAGAAGTGATCGATACACGCGATCCCAACGTCGATGTAAACAACAAGTTCTTGTATGACATCGACAAGGGTATGACGATGAACAGCGTCGAATATGACGCCGACAACAACGAGCTGATCATCAACAACCTGCCCTTTGACGGTCCGTCGGGTCGTTATGACCACGAACGGAACCTGCGCAGCGGTGCGATTACGACAGATTTGTATAACAACCTAGACCGCCGGACCGCGACCGAAGCACAGGTCAGCCACTACGCCGTCTTTGTGCGCTCTGAACATGTTGATGCCGTTGCCGCAATGGGCAATTGGGGCAACTTTGGCTATGGCGGTGCAAACCTGAACCGGAGCGGATTTTCCCTGCCCAACGATGGCGAATATGTCTATGTCGGCGCTTACGCTGGTGTCCGTTCGTTTAACGATCGCGGTGGAATCGAAATCGTAACCGGCGAAGCAAGGGTGCTGCTTGACGTGCTCGACTTTGACCCGTTCGAGGGTATTCAGGGCGCCATTGTCGGCACGATTTCGGACCGTCAGGTCACCACACCAGACGGCGCCCCAAGAGTAGGGCTGCCGGTTGTGTTTCTAGAGGTGACGCAATTCAACACCGAAGACGGCACCTTTGTTCCCGGGAACGCCACAACCTATTTTCCCGATGGCAGCCCGCGCGACAGTGGTTCCTACGACGGGTATCTGGCAGGCGAAAGCAGCCCCGAAATGGCAGGGCATATCCTGATCGAAGGATCGGCCTATTTTCAGAACGTCCGGTTCCATACCGTCACCTACGAGCTGACCGATGATCTGGGCGTGGTCACAACCCATATCTACAACTCTCTGAATGCTGACAACCTCGAAGGATATCAGCAGCTTGTCGATCAGGGTCTCCCTGTCGGGCTCATTGAATATAGCCTGTCGGACCTGCCTGATGGTGCTGATGTCATTGAAGTTGAAATCAACGACCGCGATTTCACCTCGGACTTTAACGCGCAAGAGGTCGGTGTCTTTGTCGCCACAGCGATCGAACCCTAGGCGAGGTGCCAGAATGCGCGGGCCAAGTGCCTATCTCAAGGGAATAATATGTGCCTGCGGTCTGGCTGTGGCCGGCATCGGGCACGCCGACCCTGTCCGGATTTCGGTCGACGCAGCTCCCGCGGCCATTAGCCTTTTGTTGCAAAGCAAACAGCCCGCGGCCGCACGTGAAATCGCGCGGGCGGCGCTACAGGCGCGCCCGAATGATCCGGTCATCTTGTTGCTATTGGCCAAGGCCAATGTCGATTTGCGCAGACCTGACCGCGCGATCGATCTGGTGAAAACGGTGCAGGGTCTAGGAACCAATGACGCCAACCTGTTTCACGCTGCCCGCATCCGCGCCGAGGCCCACGCCCAACTAGAACAGTTCACACGCGCCCAGTTCTGGCTGCGCCGCGCGTCCAACTACACCCAAGACCGCGCCGCGCTGGGTAGTGTTACACAGGCGCACCGTTTGGTCAGGCAAACGAACCCGTTGTCGACGTCGCTGCGGTTTGGGGCTACGCCCAGCAACAATATCAACAACGGCAGTTCGGGTGACCATTTTGCTATTGGTCAATTCGTGGCAGATCACGGGATCGATGGCGGGCTTCTGACGATCCCGATCGACGCCGTCATTGACATCCAAGGCACTGATGACGCGCAATTATCCGGGCTGGCGCTGAACCTTGGCGGATCAGTTCAATACAGGTTGGACCGGACTGAAACCGCTGCCAGTTTTTTGACCGCGGCGATCGACTATCGGTCCTATATCCTGAGCGATGAGGCACAACAAATCGCCCCCGACGCGAGCGGGCGCGACTATGAAAACGGGACCGCCATGATCGGTTTCGCCAGACGCCAGATCTTCGATGGCAATGACCGGCCGATGACCCTGCAGCTGAACGTCGGGCAGACTTGGTTCGCAGGCGCCGCCTATTCGCGGTTTATCGAGGCCAGTTTCGTTCAGAGTTACAAAATCAATCCAACCGACAACATTTGGGTGAACGGTTACGTCAAAAACCGGACCATAATCGACACTGACGCCAAGGCGCGGACCACGGGGGTGCGGCTGAACTGGGCGCATAAGTTCGACAATGACGACAGCCTACGGCTAGGCCTGCATGCCCGCCGCAGTCAGTCAGACAGGTTTGACGACGATTTTACCGCCTATGACGTGGATGTTGACTACAGTTTTGGCGCGCCGGTTGCGGGAATGAAATTCGCGGTCGGTGCGGGCTGGGGCGAGACGTTTCATGACAGGTCCAATTATGCACCCGGTCTGGGGTCACGCCATGGCGCGCAATACGAGCTGCGCGGCTCTGTGCAGTTCACCCAGATCGACTATTTCGGGTTTCAACCAGTGGTGCGGCTGGAACGGTCGGTGACCCACAGCACGGTCGACCTGTTTGATCGCAACAACATCAGCCTCGGGCTTAGCTTCCAATCCAGTTTTTAGGCCCGTTGCGCCGGCTGGTCCGCATGCTAGGTGTTGTAGGAACAACCAAAGGAACCCGCCATGAGCCTGAAATACCTGCATACAATGGTCCGCGTAAAAGACTTGGAAAAATCCGTCGCATTTTACGAATTGCTAGGCCTGCGCGAAACCCGCCGTCACGACAGCGAAGGGGGCCGGTTCACCCTTGTTTTCATGGCGGCCCCCGGCGATGAGGACTGCCCGATCGAGCTGACATACAATTGGGACGGGGATGACGCGCTGCCATCAGACAGCCGCCACTTTGGCCATCTTGCCTACCGCACGCCTGATATTTACGGGCTGTGCCAACGGCTGATGGACGCAGGCGTGACCATCAACCGACCGCCGCGCGACGGTCACATGGCGTTTGTCCGTTCGCCTGATAATATCTCGATTGAATTGCTGCAAGACGGCGATGATCTGCCAATATCCGAGCCATGGGCATCGATGGAAAACACCGGTCATTGGTAAACCGCGCGGTCAATGCCGCTTGGGTCATGCTGTGCCTGTTAGGGCTGCCCCAAGCAACAGATGCGGCCTGCCGTCAGGCGCTTGCGCTGGGGTTGGACGTGTCCGGATCGGTCGATGCCAATGACTACCGGCTCCAACGACAGGGTCTGGCGACCGCGCTCGGGTCTGATGCGGTGCGACAGGTTCTGCTTCGGCAACCTGACGCGCCCGTCTGGATCACTGTGTTTGAATGGAGCGGGCCAAATCACCAGCACACCCTCCAGCCGTGGATTGCGGTCACCGATCTTACGCTGCCGCGCATCGCCCAGCGGTTGACCACCTTGCCCCGCGTCAAGGCCCCGCCGACCACCGCCCTAGGATCCGCCATGGCGGCCGGAGTAGCGTTGTTGCAACAACGGCCCGACTGCTGGCGGCATACATTGGACCTATCGGGCGACGGGCCTGCGAACACCGGACCGCGCCCCCAGGACCTGATCGCCCTGCCCCGACACATCACCATCAACGGTCTTGTCATCGGACCAGACGTCGTCATCGGGCCAGACGGCAAAACCAATCACCCTGACCCCGACGCCGCAATTGACAAACTGACGTTGTACTACACAGCCTATGTGATCCGCGGCGCTGACGCCTTTGTCGAAACGGCACGCGGGTTCGATGACTACGCGGCCGCGATGGAACGCAAACTGCTACGCGAACTGCGGACCATCGCCATTGGCCAATCACAGTGATCATCTGAAACTGGTGCAAATAAAAATGGAATGCCGCGGCAGCGGCCCCGTTGTTTCAACCCTAATAGATATAGCGGATCTGTTCGGTCCAATACCGTTCAACCCGCCGCAGGGATCCGGTGATGTCTTCGATGCCTTGCAGGTCCAGCACCTGACGCGACATCAGCCCCGCCGCATGGGTGGCAAACAGCTTGCTGACTACGTTACGCACATCGCGTCCTTTTTCAGTCAGGCGCACCCGCACGGACCGGCGGTCAATTTCGGACCTTTGGTGGTGCATGAACCCCGCATCAACCAGTTTTTTCAGATTATAGCTGACGTTCGACCCTTGGTAATAGCCGCGCGATTTCAATTCGCCGGCCGTGACCTCGTTGTCGCCGATGTTGAACAACAAAAGCGCCTGCACTGCATTGATTTCCAGCATTCCGACCCGTTCGAATTCATCCTTGATGACATCCAGCAACAGACGGTGCAACCGTTCGACCAGTGTCAAACTGTCAAGGTAGCTGGTCATAAACGCCGCCGCCTGCGCGTCCTGACCTTCTGGGACCGGGCCCTCAAACTCTTGGTGTTTACTCATATCCGTCTCCGACAATTTACTGCTCGGAGGCCAATCTGACCCATAACCCCAAATTTTCAGTTAAGCGGGCCGCGTTAAGCCCGTCGCCCCAGCGGATATTTCCGTAATCAAGTCGCAATAGGTCTCAGGTGCCGCGACCTGACCGTTGACCCATGCGAATATGTCGTGGTCATTTTCCGCCAGCAAGCGATCGTATAGATCCAGCCCTGCATCCGGCATTGCCGCCAGTGACCGTCCGGCAAAGTCAGTCAGGATTAGATCCATTTCCTTGATCCCGCGCCGCATCGACCGCATCCGAAGGCGCTTGATCTTGGTGTCGCGTGCCTCGGTCATCCGCCGCCTCCGAGGCTGGCGCGCAGTTTCTTTTCCAGCTGGCCCAGCTTTTCTGCCGAATGTGCCATATCACTGCGCACTTTGCGGATGTCCGACAGGATCGCCGCTGCGTCTTTGGGCACTGCCCCGCCGTCTTCGGGCGCGTCGGGACCTTCGCCCACGCCTGTCAGCAGCCAGCGCAGTGACACGCCCAGCAAACCTGACAACATGTTCAACCGGTTGGCGCGCGGCTCGCGCAGGTCGTTTTCCCACGCATCCAGACTGTCGGGCAAGACGCCCAGCTGCTCGGCCAGATCATCGCGACTAAGGCCTGCAGCCTCGCGTGCGCCTGCCAAGCGGTCCCCGAATGTTGCAGCGTCTTCGCCAAACCAGTCGTCTGTTGCATCTGTGGTCATGAAAATATCCTTTTGCGCCTTGCGAGTGCCTATCTGCACCTCCTATGACATGGTTGACCCCAGTTTGCCACAGGAGGCCCGAATGTCTTTCCTTTCTGCGACGCTCGACCGCGTCAAACCCTCACCGACAATTGCCGTCACCACCAAAGCCGCCGAGCTAAAGGCCGCGGGCCGTGACATCATTGGTCTGGGTGCAGGCGAGCCGGATTTCGACACGCCCCAAAACATCAAGGACGCAGGTATCGCCGCCATCACCGATGGCCGCACAAAATACACCGCCGTTGATGGCATCCCAGAATTAAAACAAGCGATCTGCGCCAAATTCAAACGTGACAACGCGCTGCAGTATACCCCCGATCAGGTCACTGTCGGCACGGGTGGCAAACAGGTTTTGTATAACGCGTTTGTGGCCACCCTGAACGACGGCGACGAGGTCATCATCCCTGCCCCATATTGGGTCAGCTATCCCGATATGGTCCTATTGGGTGGTGGCACCCCTGTGGTGATCGAGGCGGCACTGGAAACCGATTTCAAGATCACGCCGGAGCAACTAGAGGCCGCGATAACGCCGCGAACCAAATGGTTTTTGTTCAACTCGCCCAGCAACCCGACAGGCGCGGGTTACAGCTGGGACGAGCTGGCGGCGCTAACTGATGTGTTGCTGCGTCACCCGCATGTCTGGATCATGACCGATGATATGTATGAACATCTGGCCTATGACGATTTCGAATTCTGCACCCCCGCGCAGGTTGAACCGCGTCTGTATGATCGCACACTGACCGTTAATGGCGTGTCCAAAGCCTATGCGATGACGGGCTGGCGCATCGGCTATGCGGCGGGTCCGGCCCATCTGATCGGCGCGATGCGCAAGGTGCAATCGCAATCCACGTCCAACCCGTGTTCAATCAGCCAATGGGCCGCGGTCGAGGCGTTGAACGGGCCGCAGGATTACCTTGCGCCGAACAACGAATTGTTCAGCGGCCGCCGCGATTTGGTTGTCGGCCTGTTGAACAAGGCTGCGGGCATTGTTTGCCCGACCCCAGAGGGTGCATTCTATGTTTACCCGTCGATTGCAGGCTGCATTGGCAAGACCTCGGCTGCGGGCACGCTAATCGACACCGATGAGGCGTTTGCCACAGCTTTGCTAGAGGAAACCGGCGTGGCGGTGGTGTTCGGGGCGGCCTTTGGACTGTCGCCGAATTTCCGCGTCAGCTATGCGACATCGAACGCCGCACTAGAAGAAGCCTGTAATCGTATCATTACCTTTTGCGAGGGGCTGACCTAAGCAAAACGGTTTGCTAGGGTTCCGCCAGACAAAGGGGTCGTTATGGGCGCAGAACTACCAGATTACTATTTCCGGATCCGCGAAAACGGGGCGGCTGTGTTTCGTGTCGATACCGAAAACCGGCAACGCCGGATCGAAATGGACCAGATCGCGTTGGTCAATGTCAACAAAGGCGAGGTCAAGCCGCATGGCGATCGCGAACTGACGGACGATGACATCGCGGCTATTCAGAACTGGCTGAACAACCGTGTCGCCCTATTGGCCCAACGCGACATCGACGACATCCACCGCGCGGTCGATTACATGAACATCACCACCCAGTGGGTTCAATCCAAAGCCAGCGACGAGCAACTGGAAGACGTCACCGACGCGCTGCTGTTGGCGATGCATGATTTGCGATCGGTTCTGGTCCGCAAAAAGGCCGACAGGCTGCTTAAAAAAGCCGAAAGCTAGGCGCCGAAAAATCGCCCAAATGCGTCAGAAAATGCGAGCCATTTTGTGATTTCCGGTCACCAAAACCAACGCGCCGCGGCGGTCCTTTCATTTGAATAACCTCGCGAGGTCAATGCCTTAAGGGCATTCAGAGCCTGCGGCTTGTCACAGACCCATTTTTGACCGACACTCAATCACCGATTGCGAGGCTCTGTATCGGGTTTCGCAATGCGGTCATTTGCGACATGAAATTTGAAAGGAATTCCTATGACAAATTCAGTCTTGGTCGCTGTCGATGGTAGCGACGGCGGCGCGCGGGCGCTCGATTATGCCCGCGAACGGGCGAAATTGGGCGGGGCGAAACTAATCGTGACATATGTCATCGAATGGTCCCCCTATTCGTTCAATACCCCCGAAGAAAACGCGCAACGCCACAAACGCCGCGAAGAAGAAATCGAGCGCGCGACATCCGGTGTGGTCGACCCTGCTGTGGCCAAGCTGGCCGAGGACGGCATCGCCTACGAAACAGTCGTCCGCCATGGGCCGCCCGCTGAAACGCTGATCAAACTGGCCCAGAAATATGGCGTCCAACAAATCGTGATCGGACGGCGCGGTCAGTCCGGCATCAAGTCGCTCTTGTTCGGCAGTGTCGCGGGCAACCTTGTCCCGACCTCACCGGTGCCGGTGGTCGTTGTGCCCTAGCGAGCCGCGCAATTCGCCCCAACGGGGCCAAAATAAAATCAATGAAGGGACATATAATGATTAGACTATTAGGAGCATTGGCAGCTTTAATACTATTCGCGCTGCCCGCACATGCCGGTTTTGACGACACAATCAATGAACTCACTGCGCCAATTGCGTCAGCGGTAGGCAGTTTCGTTTTCTTTAAAATCAACGTGATGGGTGCAGGGCTTCCGCTGGTTGTCTTGTGGCTTGTGGTCGGGGCGGTGTTTTTCACGTTCTACATGGGCTTTGTGAACATCTCGGGCTTTAAGCACGCGATCCAACTGGTGCGCGGTGACTATGCCGATCCCGACAGCCCCGGCGAAGTGTCGCATTTTCAGGCGCTTGCCACGGCCGTGTCCGGCACTGTTGGCATTGGTAACATCGGCGGTGTTGCGGTTGCGGTGACCATTGGCGGCGCTGGCGCAACATTCTGGCTGATCGTGGCCGGTTTTCTGGGCATGTCGACCAAGTTCGTCGAATGTACGCTGGGTGTGAAATACAGGCAGGAAAACCCCGACGGATCCGTGTCCGGTGGTCCGATGTATTACATGAAAAAGGGCTTTGAAGAGCGCGGCATGGCCGGCTTTGGCAAGTTCATGGGCACCTTTTACGCCATCGGTATTTTTATCGGCGCATTGGGCATCGGCAACATGTTCCAGTCCAATCAGGCCTATGTGCAGCTGAACACGGTTGCAGGTGGTGCGCTGGATGGTTTGGGCTGGCTTGTCGGGCTGATCCTAGCGGCGGTTGTTTTTGCAGTCATCATCGGCGGCATCAAATCCATCGCGCGGGTGACTGAAAAAGTCGTGCCATTCATGGCGATCTTTTACTGTGTGTTTGCGCTCATCGTGATCT
Organism: uncultured Roseobacteraceae bacterium; assembly: GCA_964022195.1. Taxonomy (GTDB): domain Bacteria; phylum Pseudomonadota; class Alphaproteobacteria; order Rhodobacterales; family Rhodobacteraceae; genus Yoonia. Next base: position 42,804 of record CAXIAS010000006.1, on the reverse strand, counting down.
TGATGAACTTTGCATCGATCCCTGCTGCAATCGGCAACATCTTTGCTGGTGCCTTTACCGGTGCTGGCGTTCAGGGTGGTGCGATTGGGGCGCTGATCATCGGTTTCCAACGTGCCGTGTTCTCGAATGAGGCCGGTATCGGGTCCGCATCTATCGCCCATGCTGCGGTGAAAACGCCGGAACCTGTGACCGAAGGCTATGTATCCCTGCTAGAGCCGTTCATCGACACTATCGTGATTTGCACAATCACCGCATTGGTGATCGGCACCAGCCAAGTGGCTGATCCGAACTTTGCAAATGGTGCAACAGGTGTGGCGATGACATCTGCCGCGTTCGAGCGTCAGATCAGCTGGTTCCCGCTGCCATTGGCGTTTGGCGCCCTGCTGTTCGCGTTCTCGACCATGATCTCTTGGTCCTATTACGGGCTAAAAGGCTGGACCTACCTGTTTGGCGAAGGCCAGATGGGTCAGACAGTCTACAAGCTGATCTTTTGCGGGTTTGTAGCCTTGGGGTGCATGGTGCAGCTTGGGCCGATCCTCGATATTTCGGACGCTCTGGTCTTCTTGATCTGTGTGCCAAACATCCTTGGTCTGTATTTCCTCGCACCCATCGTGCGGCGCGAAATGATCAGCTACAAGGCGCGTCTGGCGAGCGGTGAAATCAAGCGATACACCCACTAGATGAACCGGGCAGCAGCGCATTGGTCGTGTGACCCTGCGCTGCTGCCCTCTAGACCGAAGGGCGTTAGTTCAGCAGTTTTGGACCGCCCTAGGCGCCAATAAACACAGTCCGGCGCCAGAACCGCCACATCATCGTGATCGCCGCGACAGTCAGGCCGACGACCAACCCCAGCCATAGGCCGACACCTTCCAGTCCCATCGGAAAGGCCAGCACATAGCTGACAGGCAATCCGATCACCCAATAGCTGACGGTTGCCATGATCATCGGTACGGTTGTGTCCTGTAGCCCGCGCAGCAGCCCCAGCGCCATGACTTGGGCCGCATCGACCAATTGGAACAGCGCGGCCATCGCCAACAGCGTCACGCCGATGTCCAGCAGCCGTGCCTTTTCCGGCTCGTCTGGATCGATAAACGCCGAGACCAGCCATTCGGGGATCGCCAAAAAGATCACAACCGTGACCAAGGCAAACAGCGTCGACAGGAGAATCGCCATCGCGGCGCCTTTGCGCAGGTTCACCTCGTCGCGGCGGCCCAACGCGCGGCCTGCGCGCACGGTGGCGGCTTGTGACAGGCCGATGTGGACCATAAACGTCAGGCTGGCCAGTTGGATCGCGATCCCATGGGCGGCCAGCGCGATCGGCCCGATCCAGCCCATCATTACGGCGCTGGCACTAAACAGCCCGCCTTCGGCCAGTGAGGTCAGGCCGATCGGCAACCCGAGACGGAACACTTTGACCATGATTTCCCAATCGCTGCGCCACAGGTTTTGCAGCAGTTTGTATTGCGGCAGAACCCGCAGGCCGTATACCAACAAAACCACAACCGTCACCAAAGTCACCATGACCGACGCGATTGCGGCCCCTTGGATGCCCATTTCCGGAAACCCGAAGTTGCCGAAAATCAGGGCGTAATTGACAATAGCGTTCAGCAACGCCGTGCCGACCGTGGCCCAAAAGATGACGGCCGTGTGTTCCAGTGCCGCCAAATAGGATTTGAGCGTCATGACCAGCAATGCGGGCACCATTTGCCACGCAATGATGATCAGATAGTCTTGGGCCATGGCGGCCACGATCACATCCTGCCCCACGGCGATCAGGATTTCCTCGGCCCAGATGAACGGCACGGTGAACAGCACCCCGTAGATCACCGACAACCACAGGCCCATGCGGGTTATCCGGCGGACCTGCACCTCGTCGCCCGCCTCGGCGGCTTCGGCCACCAAGGGCGTGACCGCAAAGGCAAATCCGGCCCCCACGATAAAGGTGACAAAGAACATGGTCGAGGCGATGGTCACGGCGGCCAAGGCCGTCACGTCATACCATCCCAGCATGATCGTGTCGGTCATATGGATGGCAAACTGGGCCACATTTGACGCAATCAGCGGCAGCCCCAGTTTCAAGAGCGCACGTCTGTGGTCGACATAAGATTGAGCTATATTTTGCATTCTTACACGCTTAGGCTGAAGCGGGCGATTGGTCCAGTGAAAGAGGTCACAAATGTCGACACCGCTCGTAGACGCGGCACAACAGTTTTACGCAGACCTCGGGCTGAACAACACCAAGCAGTGGTGGGAAGAAAACCGCGCGACCTATGACGATGTGCTTAAACCCGATGCTTTGGCGCTGCTGGATCGACTGGCGCAACCCGTCAGCGCGTTGATTGGCCACCCTGTAACGACCAAACTGTTCCGCCCGTATCGCGATGTCAGGTTTTCCAAAGACAAGACGCCCTATCAAACCCATCTGCATATGATGTGGCAGGTCCAAGACCCCGATGCACGCCAATCGCCGGTCTATTTCTTTGGTATCGGCACCGATTATGTAACCGCAGGTGCGGGCCTGATGGGGTTCGACAAACCAGTGCTAGAGGATTGGCGCAAATTCGTAGATCTGGACGGGCCCCGTATTTCAGGGATCATCGACACATTGACCACGGGCGGCTACGGCTTGCGTGAACCTGCCCTAAAACGGGTCCCTGCCCCCTTTCCTGCCGATCACCCGCTAGGGGGGCTGTTGCGCATGAAGGGCATCGTCGCGAGCCGCGAAATCGGCGCGTCTGATGATCTGGATGCGGCCCTCATCGCCACATTTTGCGAATTGACCCCGCTCAATACCTTGTTGCTACAAGTGGCGGGCTGAGGTCACCATGGGCTTTAGCCCATGGCAGGTTTACAGGTTACCGCAAATAATCAGGCCCGACATGCACGGGCAAATCATCCGCCAGTTGCAGCCAGCCCAAGCGTTCCTCATGGGCGACGTGCAGGCTGGGTTGCAATCCGTGTTCATCCTCGAGACAGGCCAGATAGAAATGCATCATCCCCGACAACTGACTGGACCGGAAACTCAGCGGTGACCCGCAATCGCCGCAAAACCCGCGCTCGACGTTGGCAGATGACCTAAATGTCTTTTGCGCCCCCTTGGTCCAACGCCATTGCCCGTCCTTGGTGCCAACATATGCAGCCATTGGCGCTGAACATTGGCGCCGGCAACTGTCGCAATGGCAGCACACACAGGCCACAACAGGTGCGTCGATTTCAAAGCCTACGGCCCCGCACAAACACCGTCCCTTATATGTTTGCGTCATTGCTGTTCCCTTTCTTGCTGCGATCGCGGCATTCCCGACCGCTTGCCCCTTTCCCACAGTTGCACGGGATGGCATAGTTGGCAAAACCCAAAGAAAAAGAGCAGCAGCGCACCATGTCAGACGATCTTTTGTCCCGAAACGGACCCGACGACTATAACGCCGACAGCATCGAAGTCCTTGAGGGGCTGGAACCTGTTCGCAAACGCCCCGGTATGTATATCGGCGGCACGGACGAACGCGCCCTGCACCACTTGGTGGCCGAGGTTCTCGACAACTCGATGGATGAGGCCGTTGCAGGCCACGCCAACCGGATCGAGGTCGAGTTGCACGCCGATTATTCGCTGACCGTGCGTGACAACGGACGCGGCATTCCAATCGACCCGCATCCGAAATTCCCCGACAAATCCGCATTGGAAGTCATCCTTTGCACCCTGCACGCGGGCGGCAAGTTCAGCGGCAAGGCCTATCAGACATCGGGTGGTTTGCACGGGGTCGGTGCCTCGGTCGTCAACGCCTTGTCCGACAGTATGGTCGTGCAAGTGGCCCGCAACAAAGAAGTCTATGAACAACGATTCAGCCGCGGCATCCCGCAGGGGCCAGTGGAAAAGGTGGGCGCGGCCCCCAACCGGCGCGGCACCACGGTCACATTCCACGCGGACGAACAAATCTTTGGCCATCACCGGTTCAAACCCGCCCGCCTTTTCAAATCAATCCGGTCCAAGGCCTATCTGTTCTCGGGCGTTGAAATCCGCTGGAAATCGGCAATTGATGACAAAGAAACCCCAACCGAGGCGACGTTCCACTTTCCCGGTGGTTTGGCGGATTACCTGAATGAAACGCTTGGTTCCTCGACCACCTATTCCGACAAACCCTTTGCCGGCACCGTTGATTTTCAGGAAAAATTCAACCAGCCGGGCAAGGTCGAATGGGCGATCAACTGGACGCCGGCGCGCGACGGGTTCATCCAGTCCTATTGTAACACCGTCCCCACACCCGAGGGCGGCACCCACGAGACAGGGTTCTGGAACGCGGTCCTCAAGGGCGTCAAAGCTTATGGCGAACGGGTCGCCAACAAAAAGGCGGCCCAGATCACCCGCGACGACCTGACCACGGGCGGCTGCGCGCTGGTGTCATGTTTCATCCGCGAGCCGGAATTTGTGGGCCAGACCAAGGACCGCCTTGCCACCACCGAGGCGCAGCGCATGGTGCAACTGGCTGTCACCGACCATTTTGACAACTGGCTGGCCGCCGATACCAAGGCCGCGGGCGCGATCCTTGATTTCCTTGTGCTGCGGTCCGAAGAACGCCTGCGCCGCAAGCAGGAAAAAGAAACTGCCCGCAAATCCGCCACCAAGAAGCTGCGCCTGCCCGGCAAGCTGACCGACTGCACCGCCAAGAACCGCGAAGGCACCGAGCTGTTCATCGTCGAGGGCGACTCGGCTGGTGGCTCTGGCAAAGGCGCGCGCAATCGCAACACCCAAGCGCTGCTGCCGCTCAAAGGTAAGATCCTCAATGTGCTGGGGGCTGCATCGAACAAGATCACTACCAACGCTGAAATCAACGACCTCTGCGAGGCGCTGGGCGTGGGCATGGGGACCAAGTTTAACGTCGAAGACCTGCGCTACGACAAGATCATCATCATGACCGACGCCGACGTCGACGGGGCGCATATCGCGTCCCTGCTGATGACGTTCTTTTTCACCCAAATGCGCCCGCTGATTGACCAAGGCCACCTGTATCTGGCCTGCCCGCCGCTGTACCGCCTGACCCAAGGGGCCAAGCGGGTCTATGTCGCCGATGACGCCGAGAAAAACGCGCTGATGGAAAAGGGTCTGGGCGGCAAAGGCAAGATCGATGTGCAGCGGTTCAAAGGCTTGGGCGAAATGGACGCCAAAGACCTGAAAGAAACCACAATGGACCCCGCCACCCGCAAACTGATCCGCGTGACAATCCACGATGATGAGCCGGGGGAAACCGCGGATCTGGTGGAACGACTGATGGGCAAAAAGCCCGAACTGCGGTTCCAGTATATTCAAGAGAACGCGCAGTTTGTTGAGGAGTTAGATGTTTAGATTGAAAATATTTTGGAGGCACACATGACTGACGTGTTTATTAGCTGGAGTGGTATAAAGAGCCGTAAGCTCGCGGAAGCATTGCGGGAATGGATACCCTCAGTATTGCAATTCGCCAAACCTTATTACACTCCAAATGACATCGAAAAAGGGGCCAAGTGGTCTTCAGAAATCGCTGGGAAACTTGCTTCCTGCAAGGTTGGTATCGTTTGTTTAACTGCAGACAATCACCAGAAGCCTTGGATTTTATTCGAAGCCGGAGCTTTGGCCAAAGACTTAAAAGATTCTAAAGTTTGCTCCATTTTGTTCGACATGGACAGTGCAGACCTTTCAGGTCCACTTGCCACGCTACAAACTACAATTTTTGAAAAAAATGATTTCCGTAAACTAATGGCTTCGATCAATGGCGCTGGCGGCGAGAGGGCACTGCCAAAAGATACGTTTGAAACCGTTTTCGATATGTGGTGGCCAAAACTCGAAAAAGAAATTCAGTCCATTCTGGCGAAGGAGAAGAAAGAATCTTCTAGTCACATTCGAACAGATCGAGAATTACTTGAAGAGATTCTCATACTTTCTCGTGACACCAGCAGATCGGCGGAAACCAAAGGTCTGGAACCTTATCCCCCCGGTTTAATCAGAGATTTGGTCGTTACTTGCGACACTGCATTGGAGGTTTACGAAAACAATTCGGAATACGGGAAGTTTGCCGACCGACTTATCAGATTGACATCATACATAGTTCAAACTTCAGGCCGCTCAGACGAATTTCAGGATGATATCGATAGGTTTATGGATAGGTATGATAACATTATACCATTCTAATCCTCGGGAAGTCTTCCCGCGCCCGAACCGAGGGGCAGGAAGCGAAGCGCCCGCCCCGTGGGGGCGGTTCGGGCGCTGCTAAATCTTTGATTTAGCAAGAGGTGCTAGTTAAGACGCAATCCACTCATGCTGGCTACAATCCGGCTGTTTGTATCGTCGCTGTCGCCTGACACGGCCACGCCGACCAGTGCGCCTTTGGTGCCGCCAAACGCGCGGGCGTAGTCATTTTCTAGGTTCACATTCTCGGACGCATTCCCCGTCCCTGCGGCGCGCAGCGGGATGGTGACGCCGGTGCCGGATTTGCCGTAGGGCGATTTGATCACGGTGCCGCGCGCGTGGTTGCCGCCCCATGCGTATTGGATCACCCGCACGTCCGTGCGGCCCAGCAGTGACCGGATGCCAGCGCCTTGCAGGCTTGCGGCCTCGGATTGTGGCACAAACACAAAATACAGCGACAAGTTACGGTCATCGCCGCCTTTGCGCGACAGGTTTGTCGCGGGCACGCTCTCGCTCACCGACCAGTTCCACGACGCGCCATTGGCCCCCCATTGGCCCTGCGGCAGGCGTTTCCACGCGATGCTGACGGACCCCTCTGACACCATGTTCAGGCTGTTGCCAAAGCTGTAATCGTTGGACGAGAACAACGACAGGCGTTGTTCGTTCCAGCCAGAGCCAAAGCTGACAGGATCGGCATGGACCGCCACGGCGGTGGACAGGGCAAGGACAGAGGCAATCAACAAACGCATGGTGGTATCCTGTAGGGGCAATTGAACATGTGTTACCCCAGATACGCGCGCCGCGCCCGTGTCGTTGCGCCACCTCACGGCAATGTCAGACGGGCGTTACCGCTGGATGCTTTCCAGATAATCGGTCAGCACCAGCAAGCGGTGCGGAATGGGGACCGCATGGTCGCCTTCTTCCTGCATTACAAGTGGTCCCATATTGGTGTCGCCGAATTCGGGCATCGCCCCGCTAAAATGCGCACCGCGGTTAAGGCCGTCGATCACGCTCATGACGGCGACACGGTCGAACACGCCGCCGTTGCGAAACGCGAGGCGGGTCAGGTCCGGTGGCTCTTTTATCAGTTGGCGGCCAAAGCTGCCTGTGCCCTTGGCATCGGTGCCATGGCAACCGGAACAATCCTCGAGAAACGCCTGACGGCCGTCGACGGGGTCCTCAACGCAGGCCACAAGGGCGGTAAACGCGAGAATGGCTAGGGTTTTTTGCATCGATGCCTCCTTATTTTTTACGACCTTATGGCAGGCGTCAGGCTTAGTCATTGATTTGCGTCAAACTGCGCCGCATTCTGCCAACAACAAGGGGTGCATCATGCAGTATCTGATCATCATGTTTGCAGCGGGGCTGGGGATACCGGTCTTGGCCGCGCTGAACGCAGGGTTGGGGCGGCACATAGGGTCCCCTGCCATGGCCGCGACGGTTTTGTTCATTGTGGCCTTTGGGGCGGCGGCGCTGACCGCATCAGTGACCGGATCAGCAGGGCTGTCAAAACTGGCAACCGCGCCCAAACATCTGTTTCTGGCGGGCACATTGGTGGCGTTCTACGTGCTAACGATCACATGGATCGCACCGATCATCGGGGTGGGGAACGCCGTGTTCATGGTGCTGCTGGGCCAGATCGTGGCCGCCGCCATCATCGACCATTTCGGCCTGATGGGGGCTGTGCAAACGCCTGTCAGCCTGACCCGCGCGGCAGGGATCGCGGTCATGACGACAGGTCTGTTTCTGGTGCAGCGCGGCTAGCCTGCCTTGCGGGGGCACAGGCGGACCTGCGGGTCCAGTTTCACGTAATCGCGCGCTTTCACCCAGTGGATTTCATCGGTCGGGATAAATTTCCACTCTGCCTCGAACCGCGCGCGAGCCGCGCCGCGCAGGTATTTCGACATCTGCTGGTTCCCGATCGGCCCCCTATCCACGTTCGAGCCATGAAACCCGATCCGTGACCTGTGCCCGATGCATGCATTGGGCAAAGTGGTAAAGATCACACAAGCGCTAGCGCATTTACCGCGAATTTCGACCTGCCCGCCCCAGAATTTCAGACTGGCGCGGTCGGCCTCGGCGCTGATCAACTGCCCGCCACCATCGTTGCGGATGATATAGGGCTCGCCCGTCGGCGCAGGCCTGCGGTCGGTGCACCCCGACAGCATAGCCATCGCCGTCAGAGCCCCGAACACATAGCGCCGCAACATGCCCTATGCTCCGGCGAGGGCCAGAACTTGGGTCCATAGCGCATCGGGCACGTCGATCTCATTCATCTCGCTGCGGTTCGCGCCAGGAATGCGGCCGCCGTCTTGTTCGGCCACGGCCTCGGCCACGCGGGCGAAACGGTCATCAAAGGCGTCACCATGGGTTGTCGGGTCCAGCAAGATATAGAACTGGCCCAGATCATGCGGCGGCCCGTCAGGCAGTTTCAGACCGCCCACATCCAGTGAGTTGACCGATCCGGTCATGCCTGCGGCCAGCAGTTCAACCATCAGGCCAAAACCCCAGCCCTTGTAGCCGCCAGCAGACACCAGCGCGCCCTTAAGGGCCGCTTCGGGGTCGGTGGTCGGTTTCCCATCTGCGTCCACGGCCCAGCCCAGTGGGATGGTTTCGCCCGCGGCTTTGGCCATTGTGATCTTGCCCAAGGCCACAGCGGAGGTTGAAAAATCGAAATGCATGCGCGGGCCATCCGGGCCCGGAACGGTCATCGCGATCGGGTTTGTGCCAATCACGCGGGCGTTGCCACCGGGGGGCGCGACGACAGGGGATGCGTTCGTCATGCCAATGGCGATCAGCCCTTTGGCCGCGATTTGTTCGGTAAAGAACCCAAGCGAGGTGCAGGTGTGCGAATGGGCCACCGACAGGGTCGCTACGCCACATTCACGCGCGGCGGCTGCCGCCTCGTCCAAGGCGGCGGCAAAGGCGGGCTGTGCAAAACCGAATTTCGCATCAACAATGACCGAGGCAGGACGCGGGCGGCTGACTACCGGATTAACAGTGCCATTCACGCGGCCTGATGTCAGCTGCGTGCAATAACTTTCAAGGTAATAAAGGCCGCAAATCACGTTACCCAACTGCTCTGCACGGGCCACGGCGCGGGCGACATGGGATGCAGGGCCTTCGGCCGCGCCATGGGCTAACAACGCTTCTTTGGCTTTTGTTTCAATCTCTTGCGCGGAAATCTTCATGTTTGTTCCAGTCGTCCTGCTGTCAGACGCACGGTGCGATCCATCCGCGCGGCGAGTTCCAAATTATGGGTGGCGATCACCGCCGCAAGGCCAGTTCCACGCACCAGTTCCATCAACGCATCAAACACCCTGTCCGATGTCTCGGGGTCCAGATTGCCTGTCGGTTCATCAGCCAACAATAGCGCAGGTTCATTTGCCAATGCGCGGCAGAATGCGACCCTTTGCTGCTCGCCACCCGACAAAGCGGCAGGCCGGTGGTCGGCGCGGTGCCTGACGCCTACTCGGTCAAGCAGGTCCAGCGCGCGCGCCTGTGCATCCGCGTCGCTGACCCCGTTGGCCAGTTGCGGCAAAACAATGTTTTCCATGGCTGAAAATTCGGGCAGCAGGTGGTGGAATTGATAGATAAACCCCACCTTATTGCGCCGTGTCGCTGTGCGTTTCCGGTCGGACAGTTTTGTCATATCCGTGCCGCCGATCGACACCGACCCTGTGTCAGGCGTGTCCAACAGCCCCGCAATATGCAGCAATGTCGATTTGCCCGCCCCTGACGGCGCGACGAGGGCCACGATCTCGCCTGACTTGACTGTCAGATCCGCGCCTTGCAGCACGGTCACCTCATTGGGTTTACGGTGGTTATAGCCTTTGGTGATGCCAGAGACGTCCAGAACATTATTCATAGCGCAGCGCCTCAACAGGGTTCATTCGGGCCGCTCGGCGGGCGGGAAATATCGTTACAACCCATGACAGGCCCAACGACAAGGCCACGGATTTCAACACATCCTCTAGCCGCAATTGCGCAGGCAGATCATAGATACCGCGGATCGACGGATCCCAGACCCCGCCCCCTGCGATATAGTTCACGAGGCTGAAAATCTGGTCGATGTAGACTGCAAACAAGCACCCGAAAACCACACCAAGGATCGTGCCCAGCGTCCCGATCCCCGCACCGCAGATAAAGAATATCCGCAAAATAGATCCTTCGGTCAGCCCCATCGTGCGCAGGATTCCGATGTCGCGCCCCTTGTTTTTGACCAACATGATCAGACCGGAAATGATGTTCATCGATGCGATCAAAACCAGGATCGACAGGATCACAAACATCACATTGTCTTCGACAGTTAGCGCGCGCAGGAACGACCCCGCGCTGTCACGCCATGTCCAGATCAATGTCCCGTCGCCGCCGATTTCCGAGATGGCCGGCACCACGTCGTCCACGGCGTCGGGCAGCTCAACCATTACCTCAATTTCATCCGCTAAGCCATCGCGGTTAAAGAATAATTGCGCCTCGCCAAATGGCATGTAGACGCGGGTTTTGTCGATGTCATAGCGACCGGCGGTAAAAATATAGGTGATCTCGTAGGCGTTTACGCGGGGGCTGGTGCCCATGGCTGTGCGCACGCCGTTGGGGCTAATGACCTTGATGCGGTCACCTACGGTCACCCCCAATTCACGTGCCACGCCCGACCCAATGGCGATGCCGTCCGTAAACCGGTCCAGTGTGCCCATACTGTCGCGCGGGGCGGCAATGCGCGGGATTGTGCGCAGGTCGTCCAGCGCGATGCCATAGACATCGATGCCCGCATTGCGACTGCCGCTGTTGGCCATCACCTGCCCGCGCACCAAGGGGGCTGCGCGGGTGACCCCGTCCACCGTGCGCAGGTTTGCGGCCAGTTCGTCGTAGTTTTCAATCGTGCGCAAAACGTGGTTGGTGCCCGGCACGACCCGCTGTTGATAGACGGTCACATGGGCGTTCGCACCTAGGATGGTGTCGACAAATTCAGCCCGAAACCCCGACCGGACGGCCAATGTCACGATCAATGCAAATACAGCCAATGTCACGCCGATCAGGCTGATCCACGTCATCACGCTGACCCCGCCTTCGGCACGCTTGGCACGGATATACCGCCATGCGATCATCCATTCGAATTTTGAAAACGGGGCGGTCGTGGCCATCCGGTGTCCTGTTCTGTTGTTTCGCGGCAAATTGGGGCGCTGTGCCCGTGCGGTCAAGTCAAATGGGCCGATTGCCGCCGAGCGGCCCTGCGCCGCAAAGGCCACAGGATCAATGACAGCAGACCCGCCATCCCTGCCCAGCCGCCGACGAACCCACCCCCCGCAGCCACCGCGCCCGATGCGCTAAGCGGCACAGCGGGCGCGAAATCGCCCCATGTGCGGGCCAGCGTCTCAGCATCGCCCAACCTGTGAGGCATTGACAGACGCGCCATAGCACTGGCCCCGCGCAAACGGATCAGATTGTCCGACAAGGCCGCGTGACGGGTGAACGTGCGACGCATATCAGCCTGCCTGTCGTCCAGAAACGGGGTGCCTGTCATCTGCTCGAACGCTTGGGTGCGGGTCAGGCCCGACCGCAGCGCCGAGGCCTCGAAATCGGCAACCACCAGCGACAAAGCGTCCACCTGACCGGCCAGCCGTTGGGTATATTGCTGCGAAAACTCGGGGTATTGCGACAAACACGCCGCACCGGCGAGCCCACCAGCGAGGGACAGGGCCTTGATCATAGTGACTGCTCCGCTTCGTTTTTACCTATATGACACAAGGGTTTGCGCTTGACCATTGTATCGTCGTGTAAAAAATAGTTTACACGGTGTAATCTATTTCTTACACAGTGTTAGAAATTATTTACACCGATTCGAGGAGGACACAATGTCCAGTGAAGAACGAAATGCCGTAGGTGCCATCATCTCCTTTATGGTGACCATTTGGATTTTTGGCCGCCCGATCTGGGCCAAGACCACGTCCGGTGCCTATGCGGCGGCGGATGGATTGCAGGATTGGGGCCGCGATGTGCTGTGGTTGATGGGCGGTGGGATCGTGATCACGATCGTGGCGATGATCTTGTTTCACATCATCCTGTCGATCGTCACCGGCGACACCAATCCGCAGATGATCACCGACGAACGCGACCGCGCCATCAGCCGGATCGGGTCCATTGTTTCGCTTGTCGGTGCCAGCGGCGGATTTATCAGCGCTGTGATCGCTCTGGCATTGGGAATGGAGGCGGTCTTTGCCTTTAATTGCGTGCTGGTGGGCATGACCGGCGGGGCGATTGCATCCGAGGTGCTGCGCGTGGCCTTGTACCGTTTGGGGTTCTAGGCATGGGCAAAAGCAAGATCAGCAACACCATCCGGAAATGCCGGTTTGACGCCGACGAGATGAGCCAGAAAGCATTGGCTGAACGTGTCGGTGTCACCCGCCAGACAATCATCGCGATTGAAAACGCCAAATACTCGCCGTCGCTGGAACTGGCGTTTCAAATCGCCGCCGTGTTTGAAAAATCGCTTAGCGACGTTTTTACTTACGAACCGTAACCAACTCTAAAACAAAGGAAATTGCCATGGAACGCCGTTCTATGATCCCTATTGCTGTGCCTGTTGTCTTGTATTTCTTTAGCGGGCTGACAATCCTGATCTCGGTTGCGCGGGTGGTTCAGATTGCCATCGACGCCGTGCCCGACGACAGTTTGCGCCTGATGGCCACCCCCGCCAGCCATCTGACCCATGTGGTCGGTGGTGCGCTGTTCGGGATTATTGGGCCGCTACAGTTTGGACGCGTGTTGGCCCGTCGTTATGGCTGGTGGCACCGCGTATTGGGCCGCGTGTTTGTCGTATCAGGCGCGGTGTTATCGATCAGTTCGTTGACGCTGCTATGGCATTTCCCCGATACCCACCCGCCGTTGGTCAACTATGGCCGTTTGGTGTTCGGGATCGGCCTTGGGATCGCCCTGATCCAAGCCATGCGCACCATTTATGCCCGTGACATTCCCGCACACCGCAACTGGATGATCCGTGCTTATGCGATTGGTATGGGGGCCACGCTGGTGTCTGTTGCCTTTGTTCCGATCTATGTCGCAACAGGGGTTCCGCCGATGGGCCTGTTTGCGGATGTATTATTCATTGGCCTATGGGCCGCCTGCGTCGTCTTTGCCGAAATGCTGATCCGCCGCATCAACAAAAGGAAATCATCATGACCCGATCCTTAGGTTTCTGGAACTTCATCGCCAAGAAGTATTCCAAAGATAAAATTGCCGACATGGAAACATACAAGCGTAAGCTGGAGCAAACCCAAGCCCTGTTTTCGTCCGACGATCAAGTGTTGGAATTCGGCTGTGGCACGGGGTCGACCGCGTTGATCCATGCGCCCCATGTAGGCCACATCACCGCGACCGACTATTCACCCAAGATGATCGACATCGCGCGTTCGAAACTGGGCGAGGTGTCCAACGTCAGCTTTGAGGTTGCAACACTTGAGGACTGGACAGCCGCCCCCGCCAGCTATGACGTGGTCATGGGGTTGAACATCCTGCATCTGCTGCCTGACCACCGCGGGGCCATCGCGCGGGCCTATGAACTGCTGAAACCGGGCGGGTATCTGGTCACCAGCACCGCCTGCATAGGCGAAATGAACGGCGTGTTGCGCGCCATTCTGCCCGTCGCCTCGGCCCTAAGGGTGTTGCCCTATGTGGCGCGGTTTACACTGGATGAATTAGAATCCGACCTGCGCGCTGCAGGTTTTGATATCCAGACAAGCTGGCGTCCATCCAAGATGAACGCCGCCTTTCATATCTGTCGCAAGCCTGACTAAAGGTTGGCGTAGATCGCTTTGATCTTGGCCACTGCATCGGCGGGCGGCATTTCTTGCGCTTCGCCGGTGCGGCGGCAGGTCACCTCGACCACACCGTTTTTCAGGCCCCGCGGGCCGACAGTGATCCGCCATGGCAGGCCGATCATGTCCATGGTGCCGAATTTGGCGCCTGCCCGTTCGTCGCGGTCGTCATATAGCGGGTCTAGTCCGGCGTCGGTGAACTGCTGATACAGGTCTTCGCAGGCCGCATCTGCAGCGGCATCACCAGAGCGCATGTTCAGGATGCCGACGTCGAATGGCGTGACACCTTCGGGCCAGATGATGCCTTTGTCGTCGTGGCTCGCCTCGATGATTGCGCCCAGCAGGCGGGACACGCCAATGCCGTGCGACCCCATGTGGACGTCGACCTTTTCGCCCTTGCCATTATCGACAGCGGCGTTCAGGGCCTCGGAGTATTTGGTGCCAAAGTAGAAGATCTGGCCAACCTCAATGCCGCGGGCAGTCTTGCGACGTTCCTGTGGGACCTCGTTGAACAACGCCTCATCGTGGGTCTCATCCGTGCGGGCGTATTTGGTGGTGAACTCTTCCATGATGGCAGCACATGCGAGTTTGTCATCGAAATCAATTTCGCGGTCGCCGAACGTCAGATCTGTCACGGCGCTATCGTAGAACACCTCGCTCTCGCCGGTTTCGGCCAGCACAAGGAATTCATGGGTGTCATCGCCGCCAATAGGGCCGCTGTCCGCGCGCATCGGGATTGCCTTTAGGCCCATGCGTTCATAGGTCCGCAGGTAGGTCACGAGGTGACGGTTATAGGCGTGCAGCGCGTCCTCTTTGGTCAGGTCAAAGTTATACCCGTCCTTCATATAGAACTCGCGGCCCCGCATCACGCCAAAACGCGGGCGGACCTCGTCGCGGAATTTCCACTGGATTTGATACAGGGTCAGCGGCAGGTCTTTGTAGCTGTTCACATGGCTGCGGAAAATGTCGGTGACAAGTTCCTCGGCCGTGGGCGTGAACAACATATCACGATCCGAACGGTCCTTGATGCGCAGCATCTCGTCGCCGTAGGCATCATAGCGACCGCTTTCACGCCACAGATCAGCGGACTGAATGGTCGGCATCAACATGGCGTGGTGACCGGCCTTTGCCTGTTCCTCATGCACGATGTTTTCGATCTTTTTCAGCACCTTATAGCCCAGAGGTAACCAGCTGTAGATCCCCGCACTGGACTGTTTGATCATGCCAGCCTGTAGCATGTAGCGGTGGGATACGATCTGCGCCTCGCGAGGGGTCTCTTTGAGGACAGGCAGGAAATAGCGGCTCATACGCATGGGATGGGGTGCCTTTGGCTATGGATTACGTCCAACAGGTTTAGGGGGCGCGACCCGCAAGGGCAAGCTCGTCAGACGTTCGCGGCCCGCATTTGGATCAAAAATTTCAAACATCTGACATCTGTGTCATCGCGGCGATCCAAATCGCGCGTGGGGTCGTAGCACTATCACAAGCAAAAACGCTTTGACCCACAAGGAGTAAGACCATGACAATCCGCAAGACATTCATCGCTGCTGCCCTGACCGCGGCAACACTTGCAACCGGTGCGGCCGCCGATGGCCACAGCCAAACCATCGTCGACATCGCAGCAGGGGACGACCGGTTTTCCACGCTTGTCGCCGCCGTGACCGCAGCCGATCTGGTCGACACATTGTCAGGCCCCGGCCCGTTTACAGTCTACGCCCCCGTCAACGCGGCCTTTGCCGCGCTGCCCGATGGCACTGTTGAAACGTTGCTGATGCCACAAAACAAAGGCGATTTGACCAATGTGCTGCTGTATCACGTCGACGACCGCAAACTGGCGGCGGCTGATTTTCCGGCCGGATCGACCTATTTTCAGCCGGTTCTCGCGTCCGAACGCCTGTGCATCACCGCCGGTGACGGCGTGACAATCGCTGACGGCACCGGCCAGATGGCCAATGTTGTGATTGCCGACATCATGGCATCCAACGGCGTGATCCACGTGATCGACAAGGTCTTGTTGCCCGGCACACGCCCTGCCTGTCACTAGGCGGATCACGGGTGGACCTGCGCCCGTGGCCCCTTGAAGAGCCGCGCCATTTGCAGCATCTATTGTGACCAAGTCATAAGGAAAGTTGCGAATGGCGTTACCTATCAAAGACCAAGCGAAATACTGGGGCATTACGATCGCGGTTCTGCTGATCGCGCTGTGGTTTCTTGGCGATGTGATCTTGCCATTTGTCTTGGGCGGGGCGATTGCCTACTGTTTTGATCCGATCGCCGACAGGCTGGAACGAACGGGGTTGTCCCGTTCGGCATCCGTGGCGGTGATCACATTGATCGCGCTGTTTATCTTTGTGCTGTTGTTCCTGCTTGTGATCCCGACGTTGATCCAGCAGACCACACAGCTGGTGGAAACCGCGCCCGAATTGTTCAATCGGCTAAAAGAGTTCCTGACCACCCGTTTCCCCGAATTATTCGACGAAAACTCGCAAGTCTATGCACAACTGGTGGCGCTGGGCGAAACCATCCAGTCCAAAGGCGGCGAGCTGGTCAACGGCATCCTGTCCTCTGCGCTGGGGCTGATCAATGCGTTGATCTTGTTGGTGGTGGTGCCTGTGGTGGCGTTCTATTTGTTGCTGGATTGGGACAACATGACCGCCAAGATCGACGATATGTTGCCGCGTGACCATGCGCCAACCGTGCGGATGCTGGCCACGCGGATCGACAACACGCTGGCGTCGTTCATTCGCGGCCAAGGCACGGTGTGTCTGATTTTGGGCACCTATTACGCCGTGGCATTGATGATTGCAGGGCTGAACTTTGGCCTTGTGGTCGGGTTCATCGCTGGGCTGATCACCTTTATTCCCTATGTTGGCGCACTCATTGGCGGCGCTTTGGCAGTCGGGCTGGCCCTGTTCCAGTTCTGGGGTGATTGGCTGCAAATCGGGATTATTGCCGCGATATTCGGGTTCGGCCAATTCCTCGAGGGGAACATCCTGACGCCAAAACTGGTCGGCAGTTCGGTCGGCTTGCACCCTGTCTGGCTGCTGTTCGCGCTGTCGGTGTTCGGGTCGCTATTCGGATTTGTGGGCATGTTGGTCGCCGTGCCGGTGGCCGCAATGATCGGCGTTCTGGCGCGCTACGGCGTCGAGCAATACAAAGACAGCCGCCTGTATCGCGGCCTGTCAAACCCCGACTAGATGGCGGAACAACTGACATTCGATTGGCCACAGGGCGTGGCCTTGGGGGCGGATGATTTTTTCGTCAGCGACGCCAACGCGCAAGCCTACGCCATGGTGCTGGCACCCGCGACATGGCCCGAACGTAAACTGGCCCTGATCGGTCCGTGTGGCAGCGGCAAAACGCATCTGGCCCGCATCTTGATCGGTCAAACGGGCGGCACGGCCCATCACAGCAGCGCCTTGCCTGACTTGCCACAAGCGGGTGCGACGGTTGTGATCCACGACATGCACGCCCTGCCCGACCACGCCCAAGAACATATGTTTCATCTGCACAACCACTTGCGCAACACCGGCGGCAGCTTGCTGATGACGGCCACCTGCCCGCCCAGCCGTTGGGACATCGCCCTGCCTGATCTGGCCAGCCGGATGCAAGCGGCCACCGTGGCCACAATCGACCAACCCGACGACGCGCTGCTACAGGCGCTCTTCATGAAGCTGTTTGCCGACCGCCAGATCAGCCCCGCGCCGGAATTGATCCGCTATCTGGCCACCCGCTGCGAACGGTCATTTGATGCGGTGGCCGCACTTGTGGATCGTCTGGATCGCATAGCCCTAGAAGAAAGTCGCCCGATCACCCGCGCCCTTGCCCGACGACTGCTGGACAATGGGGCGCAAGACGGGTGATACTTGCCACAAATCCGTAACAATTGCGGCGCATAAATCCCCATGATGCAAGCGAATTTCCTAGAAAGCCCGTTTCCCGAGGCACAAGAGCTGGATATCGACATATCCAGCCCCGCGCGTTTCGTTAACCGCGAGATCAGCTGGCTGCGGTTCAATTGGCGCGTCTTGGAAGAGGCCGAGAACCCGCGCGTGCCTTTGCTGGAACGGTTGCGGTTCTTGTCGATCTCGGCCACCAATCTGGACGAATTCTATACGGTGCGCGTTGCGGGCCTGCGCGAACTGGCCCAAGCAGGCAACACCCGCCTTAGCCTCAATGGGCTGACACCCGGCGAACAACTGGCGCAGATTAATGCCAATGCCCGCGAGTTGATGCATAGCCAACAGCGCGTTTATCTCGGGCTGGTTGCGGAACTGGCGGACAACGACATCCACATGCTGACCCGCGATCAGCTGACCGCCGACGACGTGTCGTTTCTGGATGATTTCTTTCTGGATCAGGTATTTCCTGTGTTGTCACCGCTGGCGATTGACCCCGCTCATCCGTTCCCGTTCCTGCCCAACGAGGGCTTTGCGCTGGCGCTGCGGATGGAACGGATCAGCACCAAGAAATCCTTGCGCGCGCTGCTGCCCGTGCCTGCGCAAATCGACCGCTTTGTGTCCCTGCCCAGCGACAGCGGGCGGCGGTATCTACCCCTAGAGGAATTGCTGCTGCTGCACGCCAGTCGCCTGTTTCCCGGATATGCCCTAAAAGGCAGCTGCGCGTTCAAGGTTCTGCGCGACAGTGATCTGGAACTCGAGGACGAAGCCGAAGATCTGGTGCGCGAATTTGAGGTCGCCCTCAAACGCCGGCGCCGCGGCGAAGTGGTCCGTCTGAAAATATCTGATAACGCGCCTGCCGCGCTAAAGTCGATGATCATGGACGAGTTGCACGTCACCGACGACGCTGTGGTCGAGGTGGACGGGCTGATCGGTGTGGCCGACCTGAGCGAGCTGGTGACCGACGACAGGCCCGATCTGCTCTGGCCCGCATTCAGCCCGCGCGTGCCCGAACGGGTGCAAGATTTCGAAGGCGACATGTTCGCCGCGATCCGCCAAAAGGACATGCTGCTGCACCACCCTTATGAGACATTCGATATGGTGGTCCGGTTTCTTAAACAGGCCGCCCGCGACCCCAATGTGGTGGCGATCAAACAGACGTTGTATCGGACGTCAAAACGGTCCCCCATCGTCGAGGCCCTGTGCGAAGCCGCCGAAGACGGCAAATCCGTCACCGCGCTGGTGGAACTAAAGGCGCGGTTCGACGAGGCGGCCAACATCCGCCAGTCGCGCCGCTTGGAACGCGCAGGCGCCCATGTGGTCTATGGGTTCTTGAACTACAAAACCCATGCCAAAATCAGCACCGTGGTCCGGCGCGAGGGCGACAAACTGGTGACATACACCCACTTTGGCACCGGCAACTACCACCCGATCACGGCGCGGATTTACACTGATTTATCGCTGTTCACCTGTGACACCAAACTGGGGCGCGACGCGACCAAAGTGTTCAACTACTTGTCGGGATATGCACAACCCGACGGGCTGGAAAACCTCGCGATCTCGCCGCTCGACCTCAAGCAGACCCTGCTGCGCAACATCGCAGCCGAGGCCGACAATGCCCGCGACGGCAAACCCGCGATGATCTGGGCCAAGATGAATTCCCTGATCGAAGAAGACGTGATCAACGCGCTCTATGACGCCAGTCAGGCCGGGGTGCAGATCAGCCTAGTGATCCGCGGCATTTGCGGGCTGCGTCCCGGTGTCAAAGGTCTGTCCGAAAACATTCGGGTCAAATCCATCGTGGGCCGGTTTTTGGAACACAGCCGGATCGTGTGTTTCGCCAACGGCAAACCGCTGCCCAGCAAAAAGGCCAAGGTCTACATCAGTTCCGCCGACTGGATGGGGCGCAACCTGAACCGCCGCGTCGAGACGTTGGTCAAAATTCAAAATGCCACGGTCAAGGCGCAGATTGTCAGCCAGATCATGGCCGCCAATATGGCCGACGTCGCCCAAAGCTGGGTTATGGCCGCTGACGGCACGTTCACCCGCGATCCTGTGCCCGATGATGTGTTTGCGTTCAATTGCCACCGGTTCTTTATGGAGAACCCGTCGCTGTCAGGGCGTGGCAAGGTCGGCGCCTCCGACGTGCCGCAACTGACCCATACCGAAGAGGACTAGGATCATGATCGACGAATGGGGGGGATTTGGGCGGCCATTATTCGAGGATGCAGCCGCCATGGGCCTTGGCCGTGTCGGCGTGATCGATGTGGGCTCTAACTCGGTCCGGTTGGTGGTGTTTGACGGCGCGGCCCGCTCGCCCGCCTATTTCTACAACGAAAAAATCATGTGCGCCTTGGGCGCGGGCCTGTCGGAGACCGGTCACCTTAGCCCCGAAGGACGCAAACGGGCCGTATCAGCGATCCGGCGCTTTGCCGCCCTCGCCCGTGGCATGGGCATTGCCCCGCTTACGGCCGTTGCCACCGCCGCCGTGCGCGAGGCCCGCGACGGCGAAGAATTTTGCCGCGAGGTCCTGTCTGAAACCGGCATCCGCGTCTGGGTCATCGATGGGCGCGAAGAGGCGCGCCTATCGGCGCAAGGCGTGTTGCTGGGCTGGCCCGGATCCTACGGTATGGTCTGCGACATCGGCGGATCGTCGATGGAATTGGCTGACATCGACAACGGGCAGGTCGGCCACCGCGTCACATCGGCGCTGGGTCCGCTGAAACTGCGCGAGATCAAAGGCGGCAAGAAGGCGGTCAAATCCTACATCAAAGACACGATGACCGAATTGCACGACCAAATGGGCGGCGTCACCGGTCAACGTTTGTTCCTCGTGGGGGGGTCATGGCGGGCAATTGCGCGGATCGACATGGAACGGCGCGGCTACCCGTTACATGTTTTGCACGAATACCGCATGACCGCGCGCGAGATCAGCAAAACCGCTGAATACATCGCCGGATCCGACCTCGACGCCTTGCGCGACCGCTGCGGTATTTCGTCCAGCCGCATGGCGCTCGTGCCGCTTGCCATCCTCGTGCTCAAGGCATTGATGCGGCGGTTCAAACCCAAAGACATTGCCGTGTCATCTTATGGCATCCGCGAGGGGATGCTCTATGAGAAAATGCCGCAAGAGTTGCGCGACCGCGACCCCCTGATCGAGGCCTGCCGCTTTGCCGAGGCCAAAGACGCGCGCCTGCCCGGTTTTGGCAAGGTGCTGTATGATTTTGTGATCCCGTTGTTCCCGCGTGCCGGATGGCAGCGCAAACGGATCATCAAGGCCGCTTGTCTGTTGCATGACGTCAACTGGCGCGACCATCCCGATTACCGCGGCGAGGTCACGTTCGACTACGCCACGCGCGCCAATCTGGGCGGTCTCAAACACTCGGAACGGGTATTCTTGGGGCTTGCACTGTATCATCGCTATACCAGCAAACAAACCACGCGACATGCCCCGCAAGAGGCGCTGCTCGACGCGGTTCGCCTACAAGAGGCCGAGGTGCTGGGCCGCGCGATGCGGCTGGGGGCCATGTTATGGGTAAACGCCGATCAGGCCCCGGGCCGGATCAAGTGGAAACCGAAAAAACGCGAACTGACCCTGCATCTGACCGAAGCATCCCGCCCGCTGTTTGGCGAAGTCGCAGAAGCGCGGCTCGCCTCGCTCACGGACGCGCTCGACGCCACATCCAAGGTGAAATTCGCCAAGAGTTAAAGGTCGATTTCGCCTGTGTCCGGGTCCGGCTCATAGACCGGTGCGTCAGGCTTGCGGCGGATAATGATGTCCCCGTTGGGCAAAATCTCGGGTGGCTCGTAGTTGCGCAGATCGTCAATGCGGGTCAACATTTCGGCCAGCGCGGGGCCCATTTCCTCGCCCAGCAGTTTCATCGCTTCGCCCATCTCGTCGGTCATATTTTCCAGCTCGTCGAGGGCGGGTTCCATTTCGTGCATCAAACCGCGCAGCAGCAGCTTGGCCCCTTCTTCCATCAGGCTAAAGCCGTCGCCTGTGTCAGGCGCCTCGGTCTCTTGGGCAATCATGGGTGTGGACGATAACGTCAGCGCGAGGGTCGTGATCAATAGATGTTTCATACCCTTCAATATAGGGCCTGTGGACACAAATTCCAAATCACAACGGGATATCGATCACGACAGGGAAATGATCCGACGCAAGGATCAACGCCTCGCGCAGCGGTAGGTTGTCGTAGCAGTCAGGATGATCGAACGGATGCCAGATTTGCCAACGCGGCCCCATATCGCGCAGGCGCGGTGACACCATGATATAATCCAGCAGGGCCTGCAAATACGGCTCGCCTTTGCGTTTGAACCGCGCGGTCGACGGCATAGCACCGATGCGGCGCCCCAGTGCAATCCGCGCGTGCGGGTCGAACAGGCGCATGGCATCGCCCTCGCCCAAGACCACCTCGACCCCCGAGCGGCCGAACAGCTTTTCGTATTCGTCCAGACCCGGTCCGTCGTTGAAATCGCCCATCACCATCAGGTCGTGGCCCGCCACCAGATGCTGGTCCACGCGCTGGCGCAGCCAGATGCATTGGGCCAGTTGTTTGCGGCGGTTTTCAATCGAAATACGCATCGCCTCGGCATCATTTCGTGCGCCGTGCGGGGCCTTGGATTTAGCGTGCACACCGATCAGGTTGATCGTTTTTCCTGTTGGCAGTCCGACCTCGACCTCTAGCGGCGGTTTCGACCAGGTGATCACATCTGCCGCCGCGTCCAGATCCACCTCCAACCGAAAGACACCGTCGAAACGCGGGCCCTCATGGCTACCCTTCTTGCCGGTCCCCTCGCCCATTGGCGCATGGCGGGCGCTCAGCACTGTCGGATCATACAAAAAAGCGATTTCTTGTTGGGTGTCGTTTTCAAACCCGACAATCGCCTTGGTCGTGCGCAGTCCGAACGCCGCGGCAAAATTTTCTAACGCCAGCACCCCGTCACGGTGGCGACTGCTATCGGGGGCCTCGACCACCATAACAGCATCGACGTCGAGTGCGCGAAAAACTGTGCCCAAGGCTTGGGTCTGGTCCGCTTTGGTCACATTCCAGCGACTTGACCAGCTGCCGTCATTGATCAAAGCTCCGTCATTGTCGAACAACCGGTCGAACCATTCCACGTTATAAGTCGCGATCCTCAACTGTGGTCCGCCTGTATCTGGTCCCATGCGGCGTTGATCGCGACCAAGCGTTTTTCGGCCATTTTGACAGCCTCTGCGGGCACCCCCCGCGCCAACAGCTGATCAGGGTGCGAGGTGCGGACATGACCGCGCCAAACGTCGCGGATTTCAGCCAACGGCGTGTCCGGTTCAACCCCCAACACATCATATGGGTCGCGATCCGCATCAGGGACAAACTGCGCCCTGATCCGGTTGAACCGACGACTGTCATAGCCCCAAATCTCGGCGACCTGATACAGGAACGCGTCCTCACCGGGATGATATTTCCCATCGGCAAGGGCGATGTGAAACAGACCTTCCATCAGGTCACACAACGGGGCGTCGTCGGCCTGATACATGTCGCCGATGCGGCGGGCATAGTCTTCGAACCCGGCCACATCCTGACGGGCCAGATTGAACACACGGGCTGCATTCGCCTCATCTTCGGGGGCGATATGGAACACCTCGCGAAATGCCGTGACTTCGTCGCGGGTCACCTGCCCGTCGGCTTTGGCCATTTTGGCGCCCAATGCGATGACGGCAATTGTAAACGCCACCGACCGGTCGGGTGGTGCGCGCAGGCGGTCAAACACCTGCGACAGGCCCTCGCCGCTGGCAAGCGCGGCGATCGCCTCTGATATGCGGATCCAAATCGACATTTTTCCAGCTTACCCCGTCACAACATCTTTTGCATCAGGACCAGATCGATCCACCTGTCGAACTTGAACCCGACTTGGCGCAGGACTGCAAGTTTCGCAAAGCCCAAGACCTCGAAAAACGCGATCGCAGCGGAATTTTCACCGCTGCACCCCGCCATCATTACATGTTTGCCGTCGGCACGCGCCAGATCACATAGTGCATCGACCAGCGCACGTCCCACGCCCTGCCCTGCGGCCTCATCGCGCAAATATACGCTTAGCTCGGCAGTATGGCGGTAACCCTGCCCTGCGCGAAAGGCCCCGCAATAGGCAAAGCCCGTGACCGCATCGCCAGTCTGAGTGACAAGGAACGGCTGGTCCGCCGCGATCAGCTTTGCCACGTCATCTGCCGATTTGGGGTCGGGGGTGAACGTGATCGTGGTCTGTTCAATAACGCGGTTCCAGATGGCTGCAATGGCAGGCGCATCGCGCGGTGTGGCCGGCCGGATCACGACAAAACCACCAAACCGCTCGGCGTCTGGAACACAGCCTCTAACGCACATGTATCCGCCTCCTCAACAACCACCCTAGGATCCATCGGCCCACAATGGCCGGTCACCAAACCCGCATCAGGTGTTAGGACCCGCAACTGGGTCAGCCGCAGTCCGCTGGGCACCAGCGCCGCGGCGGGATGGGTCACATCCGCGCCCCATTTGATCAAAGTCGGAAATCCACCCCCCAAAGGCAAGCTGCCGTCCTCGGGCACCGTGATCCGCCAATTCAGATCCCCACGCCGCAGATCAACCGCAGGTCCCGCGATGTCGGCAAACCCGCCCAAGCGGCTCGCCTGACAAATCCAGTTTCCCAAACGCGGATGCGCAGGGGCATGATCCAGCCCAAACCACCGAGGACCATCCGGCGTGACCGTATGGTCAGGGGCGATCACCTCTAGATACAGGCCCCCGTCCAGACCCAACAGCCGGTTATGGGTGCCATAGCGGTCATGCCGTCCGCCTGCCTGTAGCGACACACCCAATTGCGCCTCGACCCATGCGCAACCGGCATCCAGATCCGCGCAAATCACCGCCAAATGATCCAGAACCAGCATTCGTCACCCTTTCGCAATATTTCGGTCACCAAAGACCCGATTTTATCTTGATGCAAGGGCAGATGCGGCTAGATGTGGTGGCCAAGTGACCATTCAAGTCAGGAAAAACAATGGGACTGCGCTCTTCAATCGACCGGATCATCCGCCATGACGCCTTTGGGGGCGTGTTGTTAATGGTGTCGGCAGTGGCCGCAATGCTCGTGGCCAACTCGACGTGGTCGGGCACCTATGATCGGGTTCTGTCGTCCTATCTGGCTGTCACAATCGACGGCGAGGGGCTGCAAAAGCCGCTGATCTTGTGGATCAACGATGGCTTGATGGCCGTGTTCTTCTTTTTGATCGGGCTCGAGCTGAAGGCCGAGCTGATGGAAGGCAAGCTCAAGAACCCGCGAGATGTGATCTTGCCCGGGGCTGCGGCGATCGGTGGCATGATTGTGCCTGCGCTGATTTTTGTCTGGTTCAACTGGGGGCTTGCCTCGGTTGGTGGTTGGGCGATCCCAGCGGCAACCGATATCGCCTTTGCGCTGGGGATTTTGGCGCTGGTCGGCAGCCGCGCGCCTGCGTCGCTCAAGGTGTTCTTGCTGACCCTCGCGATCCTCGACGATATGGGGGCGATCATCATCATCGCGTTGTTTTACACCGAAAACCTTCAGGTCAATTACCTGCTGACGGCCTTGCTCCCGCTGGCGGGGATGATCGTGTTGAACCTGCGTGGATCACACCGGCAGGGGATGACGATTTTTCTGGGGATCGTGCTGTGGGTGCTGGTGCTGCGATCGGGTGTGCACGCAACGCTGGCCGGCGTGGTCACGGCCTTTTGCATCCCGCTGACCGACCGCTGGGGCAAAAGCCCGCTGCATTCGCTGGAACATGCGGTTAGCCCATGGTCCATCTATTTCATCATTCCGGTTTTCGCCTTTGCCAACGCAGGCGTTGTTTTGACGGGCATGAAACTGACCGACCTGTTCGACCCGCTGCCATTGGGCATCGCGTTGGGCCTGCTGCTGGGCAAGCAGATCGGGGTGTTCGGCGTGGCGTTTGCATTGGTCAAAACGCGGGTGGCATCCCTGCCCTTTGGGGCAAACTGGATGCATATTTACGGGATTTCTTGCCTTGCGGGCGTGGGTTTCACCATGTCGCTGTTCATCGGCGGGCTTAGCTTTGAGAGCGACGAGATGATGAACCAAGTCCGCATGGGCGTCCTGTCAGGGTCCATTCTATCAGGGCTGTTGGGGTATGGCGCGCTGATGCTGGCGGGTCGCGCCACGACCCAAGAGGACGAAACCAAACAGACGCCGCCCGCGACTGCCACAGAACTGGGTCAATCTGGTGACGTAAAACCTGACGCCGCGCGCTAGGCGCGCGACGCCAATTTCAGGTGATTAACTGTGCGCGGGGCTCACCCGCGCGCCTCTCGGATCAAACGCAAAATATCTTGCGCCGCATTGGGGATGTTTGTGCCCGGACCAAAGATCGCCTTGACCCCGTTGTCATAGAGGAACTGGTAATCCTGCTGCGGTATCACACCACCACAGATCACCAGAATATCCTCGGCGCCGACGTCCTTGAGGGCTTGCACCAGTTGCGGGGCCAACGTCTTGTGACCGGCCGCCTGGCTGCTGATCCCGATGACATGCACATCATTGTCGACAGCATCCTGCGCGGCCTCGGCAGGGGTTTGGAACAGCGGGCCCACGTCCACATCAAAGCCGATGTCAGCAAAGGCCGTGGCGATGACCTTGGCGCCGCGATCATGCCCGTCTTGGCCCATTTTTACGACCAGCATACGCGGGCGACGCCCCTCATCCGTGGCGAAATCTTCGACCGATTTCTGAATCGCGGCAAAGCCTTCGTCGCCTTCATAGGCAGCGCCGTAAACCCCCGCGAGGGTCTTGACCTCGGCGCGGTGGCGGCCAAATTCGTCTTCCATTGCCATGCTGATTTCTCCGACTGTTGCGCGGTGACGCGCGGCTTCGACCGCCGCCTCTAGCAGATTGCCGCCCTCTGCCGCACGGCGGGTCAACTCGGCCAAGGCCGCGTCGCAGGCAGATTGGTCGCGGGCCGCTTTGGTGGCGTTGATCCGGTCGATTTGCGACTGGCGCACCGCCATGTTGTCCACGTCCAGAATGTCGATCGGGTCCTCTTTGTCTTTGCGGTATTTGTTCACGCCTACGATCACTTCGGTGCCGCGGTCGATCATCGCCTGACGGGTGGCGGCAGATTCCTCGATCCGCAGTTTCGGCATGCCAGAGGCCACGGCCTTGGTCATGCCGCCCAATTCCTCGACCTCTTCGATCAGTTTCCACGCGTCAGTGGCCAATTGATCGGTCAGGGCTTCGACGTAGTAGCTGCCTGCCAGCGGGTCGACGACGTTTGTGACGCCGGTTTCCTCTTGCAACACCAGCTGGGTGTTTCGCGCGATACGGGCGCTAAAGTCTGTGGGCAGGGCAATCGCCTCGTCCAGCGCGTTCGTGTGCAGCGACTGGGTGCCGCCCAGAACCGCCGACATCGCCTCATAGGCCGTGCGGATCACGTTGTTATAGGGGTCTTGTTCCTGCAACGACACGCCCGACGTCTGACAATGGGTGCGCAGCATGGTGGATTTTTCGTTTTGCGGATTGAATTCCGACATAATCCGGTGCCACAGCAGACGGGCGGCGCGCAATTTGGCGGCCTCCATGAAAAAGTTCATGCCAATCGCAAAGAAGAACGACAGGCGCGGCGCGAATTTGTCCACATCCATCCCCCGCGCAATCGCCGTGCGCACATATTCGCGCCCGTCAGCCAGCGTATAGGCCAGTTCCTGCACCAAATTCGCGCCCGCCTCTTGCATATGATAGCCCGAGATCGAGATCGAATTGAATTTCGGCATGTTATCAGAGGTATAGCCAATAATATCCGAGATGATCCGCATCGACGGCTCGGGCGGATAGACATAGGTGTTGCGGACCATGAATTCCTTGAGGATGTCATTCTGGATCGTGCCCGCAAGGACCGATTTATCGTGGCCTTGCTCCTCGCCTGCGACGATAAAGCTGGCCAAAATCGGAATAACGGCCCCGTTCATGGTCATGGACACACTGACCTTGTCGAGCGGGATGCCGTCGAACAGGATCTTCATGTCCTCGACGCTGTCGATGGCCACGCCCGCCTTGCCCACGTCGCCCTCGACGCGAGGGTGGTCACTGTCGTAGCCACGGTGGGTTGCCAGATCGAACGCCACCGACACACCCTGCTGGCCCGCCGCGAGGTTGCGGCGGTAAAATGCGTTGGATTCTTCGGCGGTAGAGAAACCGGCATATTGGCGGATCGTCCATGGGCGGCCCGCATACATCGTCGCTTTGACCCCGCGGGTAAAGGGCGCAGCACCCGGAACCGACCCCATATGCGGCAGGTCAGCCGTGTCCTCGTAGGTATATAGCGGTTTGACCTCGATCCCTTCTAGGGTCTTCCAATTCAGGTCCTCTAGCGGCTTACCGCGCAGTTCTTTGCGGGCAATTTCGGCCCATTTTTCGGTATTGGACATGGTATCCTCCGGTTTTGGTGCGGCACACCTTTGGTTTTACGGATCAGGCCCTATATTAAGGGCATGAAGAAATTTCTTTGGTTTCCGCTGCTTGCAGCGATGAGCATCCCGGCCGCGGCCCAAGAGGCCACTGCGCTAGATAATTGGCGCGCAAATCCTGCGCAGGTGTTTGATGCGGCAGACGTGGTTCTGGACGATCTGCGCTGGCAAGCCCGCGCAATCGTGGTGTTTGCCAACAGCGAATTTGACCCGCTGTTCATCCGCCAGGTCGACCTGTTGACGTCAGAGATCGACGAATTGGTTGAACGCGATGTGATCGTGATCACCGACACCGCCCCCGACACACCATCGTCCTTGCGCAACAAACTGCGGCCACGCGCGTTTATGCTGGCATTGATTGGCAAGGACGGGCAGACCAAACTGCGCAAGCCGGCACCTTGGAACGTGCGCGAATTGTCGCGATCGATCGACAAAACCCCGTTGCGACAACAAGAAATCAGCGACCGGCGTGTGGTTGTCCCGCGATCCGAGCTCATTGAATGATCCGTGCTTTGCGCACGGCCAGATAGGCCAGACCGAACAGCAACGCAGCCCCCAAAGCTGTGGCTTGGGCATTGGAAAACGTACCTTGGGCGACCAAGCGGCCACATAGATACAGCAGCGCATAAATCGCGATCCCGCCAAACAGGAATGTCTGGGCCGGACGCACCGGCGCGCCAAGGGCGCGGGCCACGCCCCAGAACACGATCACCGCCAGCATCGGCGTCATCGTCGCCACCATCGGTAATCCGCGGGCCAGTCCCAGCGCGTCCAGATCCACGATCCCCAGCAGCGCCGTAAAGGCCGCAACCGCTCCGGCAACAAAGGCCACCAGCGTGATCAGCACCTGTTTGCCGGTCTGGCCCATGGTTATTCAAACTCCATGATGATCTCGTCCACGGCCAGACTGTCGCCCGCGCTTGCGTTGATCTTGGACACGGTGCCCTTTTTCTCGGCGCGCAGGATATTTTCCATTTTCATCGCCTCGACGGTGCACAGGGCTTGGCCTTCTTGAACCTCGTCGCCCACGGCCACGTCGACCTTGACGATCAATCCGGGCATCGGGCACAGCAACAGCTTGGATGTATCTGGTGCCACCTTTTCGGGCATCAACGCGGCAAGTTCGGCCTGCCGCGGGGTGCGCACATGCACAGGCAAATCCGCGCCACGATACCGGATACGGAAACCCGACGGGATCAGATCGACTTTCATCACCAAAGGCGCCCCATTGATCGACAGTCGGGCCAACGGCTGGCCTGGTGTCCAATCGCTTTCGACCCTGTAATCCTGCCCGTCGATGGTCACTGTCGCGCCTTGTTTGTCAGCGGCGACAACCGTGGATTTCCCCGTGCCTTGCAGGCTGACAACCCAGTCCGAGCCGACGTGGCGTTCGTGGTTGTCCATCCGGCCCGATACCTGCGACCGGCGGATTTCACACACACGGTACATCGCCACGGTGGCCGCCGCGATGCGGGTCAGGTCCGTGTCAGGCAGCTCGACCCCGTCAAACCCTTCGGGGAATTCTTCTTCGATGAACGCAGTGGTCATGTTGCCAGAGGTGAATTTCTCGTGGTCATACACCGCAGACAGGAACGGGATGTTGTGGCCGATGCCTTCGACCTCAAAACTGTCAAGCGCGACACGCATGTCCTCGATCGCGCCCGCGCGGGTCGGGGCCCATGTGCAGAGTTTGGCGATCATCGGGTCGTAATACATGCTGATCTCGCCGCCCTCATAGACGCCGGTGTCGTTGCGCACGACGCTTGTGTCCGTCACCTCTTCGGCAGGCGGGCGATAGCGGCTAAGGCGGCCAATCGACGGCAGGAACCCGCGATACGGGTCCTCGGCATACAGGCGGCTTTCCATCGCCCAGCCGTTGATTTTCAGATCATCCTGCTTCATCGGCAGTGTCTCGCCGTAGGCGACGCGGATCATTTGTTCGACCAGATCAACACCTGTGATCAGCTCGGTCACAGGGTGTTCGACCTGCAAACGGGTGTTCATTTCAAGGAAATAGAAGTTGCGATCGCCATCGACGATGAATTCCACCGTGCCCGCCGAACAGTAGTCAACCGCCTTGGCCAGCGCCACGGACTGGGCGCCCATGGCGGCGCGGGTTTCTTCGTCCAGAAACGGGCTGGGGGCTTCTTCGATGACCTTTTGCTGACGACGCTGGATCGAGCATTCACGCTCGTGCAGGTAAACGCCGTTGCCGTGTTTGTCGCACAGCACCTGAATTTCGATGTGGCGGGGCTGGGTGACGAATTTCTCGATGAAAATCCGGTCATCACCAAAGCTGTTGGCCGCCTCGTTCTTGGACGACTGGAACCCCTCGCGGGCCTCTTCGTCGTTCCACGCGATGCGCATGCCTTTGCCGCCGCCGCCAGCTGAGGCTTTGATCATCACCGGATAGCCGACCTCGTTGGAAATCTTGACCGCGTGCTCTGCGTCGTCGATCAGGCCCATATAGCCCGGAACGGTGGAAACCTTTGCCTCTTGGGCCAGTTTTTTGGACGTGATCTTGTCGCCCATCGCCTCGATTGCGCCTTTGGGCGGCCCGATAAAGGCAACGCCTGCGGCCTCTAGTGCCTCGGCGAATTTGCTGTTTTCAGACAAGAAACCGTAGCCGGGATGCACGGCCTCGGCGCCGGTCTGTTTGATCGCATCCATGATCTTGTCGATCACGATATAGGACTGGTTGGCAGGCGGCGGGCCGATATGCACCGCCTCATCGGCCATCTTGACATGTAGCGCGTTACGATCTGCGTCTGAATAGACAGCCACCGTTTTGATGCCCATTTTGCGGGCGGTCTTGATCACGCGACAGGCGATTTCACCACGGTTGGCGATCAGGATTTTCTTAAACATGTGCAAGGGTTCCTTCAGACGAATTTAGCCGCGCAGGGACAGACCCGGCACAGCTATTGAGATCAGATGTTTGGCCAGCAAAGGCCGGATTATCAGGCGAAAATGTAGACTTGGAACAGAAAACGACCGGCACGCCTGTTGGGGGGGCGCACCGGTCAGGGGAAGGGTAACTTTCCAGACTAGAAACAATCAACGCGGGTATTGTCGCGCTGATTGCAACCTTACGATGGCACAGGTCACGCAACCCGCCAACAGCGGTGTGCAGTCCGGTCCAGTTTTGGGCCAATTCCTGCCCAATCGGGCGACCTATGATCACAAATCCGCTCATTCGCCGGCCATCACCTCGGGAAAGCTGACTTGCATCAGATCAACGTCAATCTGCAGCAGCGCCTCGTAATCGGCAGGATCAAACGGATCTTGGGCCGGTTTGACCTCGCGACCGAACAACCAGCTCAGGCGGCCTGCGTCCAGATTGCCGCGCTCGAACGGCTGGTCGCCAAAATTGTCCCACAATGCCTTCATAAAGCCCGCATCCGCACGGCGGTCGGGCGGGCGGCGGTCGGGATACCGTTCGCGGGCAGAAATCGGCGTTGCGCCGTCTTTGTGCGCGCGGCGAATTGTGAATTGAAAGTCCGTGCCTTGCAGGCGTCCGGGGAAACCACGATGCTTGATCATCTAAAACTCCTCCCAGCCGCAAATGTCTCCATCAACCTTAAAGGGTTGGAAAAACTGGGTAATATCTGTTGGTTCACCAAAGGTGACAGGTTCAGCCGAGACCGAGATCACCATTTGCGGAACCTCACGGCCAGCCTCGGCCAAGGCGGGCAGTGCGACATCATCGCACAGGAACTGCAAATCATCGACAAGGTCGGTAAATTCAACCCCCTTGCCCGCCTGAGGCAAAACAAACCGGAACCGCGCAAGGTCGGGTTCCATGATAACATCGAACAAGGTCAGCACGCGGCCCGACGGCACGGTGATTTCGGACGCGGCCACAGGGCCCGCCAAAATTGCCAGTATGACCGCCAAAATCCGCATGTTTCACCTTTTTGGTTGCACTGTTAACCGTCGGGGCAGCAGCCCTGCCCCGCACGAATTTACAGCGGTATGTTGTCGTGTTTTTTCCACGGGTTTTGCAGCTGTTTGCCACGCAAGGACGCAAAGGCACGGCAAATACGTTTGCGTGTGGATTGCGGCAGGATCACCTCGTCAATGAACCCGCGCTCTGCGGCCACAAACGGGTTCGCAAAACGGTCCTCATAATCCTTGGTGTGCTGGGCGATCTTATCCGCATCGCCCAGATCGGCGCGGTGGATGATCTCGGTCGCGCCCTTGGCGCCCATGACCGCGATTTCCGCCGATGGCCACGCATAGTTGAAATCACCGCGCAGGTGTTTGGACGCCATAACATCATAAGCACCGCCATAGGCCTTGCGGGTAATCACGGTCACCTTGGGCACGGTCGCTTCGCCATATGCAAACAACAGCTTGGCGCCGTGTTTGATCACGCCACCATATTCCTGCGATGTGCCGGGCAAGAAACCGGGCACATCAACCAGCGTCAGGATCGGAATTTCAAACGCATCACAGAACCGCACAAAACGGGCAGCCTTGCGGCTGGCGTCGATGTCCAGACAGCCCGCCAGAACGGTTGGCTGGTTGGCCACAACGCCCACAGTCGACCCTTCCATGCGGATAAAGCAGGTCAGGATATTCTTGGCGAACTCTTCCTGAATTTCGAAATAGTCGCCCTCATCCGCCAGCTTGGTGATCAATTCCTTCATGTCGTAGGGCATGTTGGGGTTGTCTGGGATCAGGGTATCGAGGCTTTCTTCAATACGGTCCACACTGTCAAAGAACGGGCGCACAGGCGGCTTTTCGCGGTTATTCAGCGGCAGCATATCCACCAATCGGCGACATTCGGTCAGCGCCTCGACATCGTTCTCGAACGCGCCATCCGCGACGGATGATTTCTTGGTGTGGGTGGATGCACCGCCCAGCTCTTCGGCTGTGACGATCTCGTTTGTGACTGTCTTGACCACGTCAGGGCCGGTCACAAACATGTAGGAACTGTCTTTGACCATAAAGATAAAGTCGGTCATCGCGGGGCTATAGACAGCGCCGCCAGCACATGGACCCATAATCAGGCTGATCTGCGGGACAACGCCGGACGCCATGATGTTGCGCTGGAACACCTCGGCATAACCCGCAAGCGATGCGACGCCTTCTTGGATGCGCGCGCCGCCACTGTCGTTGATCCCGATGATCGGCGCGCCGTTCTGCACCGCCATATCCTGAATTTTGCAAATCTTTTGCGCGTGGGTTTCCGACAGCGACCCACCAAACACGGTAAAGTCCTGACTGAACACATACACCATACGGCCATTGATCGTGCCCCAGCCGGTCACAACACCATCACCGGGCATTTTGACGTCATCCATGCCAAAGTCGGTACAGCGGTGGGCTACGAACATGTCGAACTCTTCGAACGATCCGTCGTCCAGCAACAACTCGATCCGCTCGCGGGCGGTCAGCTTGCCTTTGCTGTGCTGCGCATCAATCCGTTTTTGACCACCGCCCAGCCGCGCTTCTTGCCTGCGGGATTCGAGTTCTTGCAATACGTCCATGTCATGGCTCCCTAATTTCAGGACACACTAGCCAGCCGTAGATCGAAAATGAAGCACGGAATGGAATATTTGCAAAGTATAGACTTAGCCAACATCCATTTTTGCAAATATGCAAAATCAGCTATTCATTGGACAGTCACGAAACACCGGTCTAGGTCTTGGGGATGAATACACGCCCGACCGTGCGGTTTTTAGACCGGACCACCCCGCCCCATATCGCGACACTTATCCTGATTGCCGGAGTTTCGGCACTGAATATGTCGATATTTCTGCCGTCGCTGACGGCAATGACCAGCTATTTTGAAACAGACTACGCGACGATGCAACTGTCACTGTCAGGGTATCTGGCCGCAACGGCGGTTCTGCAAATCTTTGTCGGGCCGATTTCGGACAAGTTCGGGCGGCGGGTTGTTTTGTTGTGGGCGCTGACGATTTTCGCCTTGGCCAGCATCGGAACGTTTCTGGCCACAACAATTGAGATGTTCCTGCTGTGCCGCATGGCCCAAGCCACCGTCGCCACCGGTATCGTGCTTAGTCGCGCTGTCGTGCGCGACATGGTCCCCCAAGCCCAAGCCGCATCGATGATCGCCTACGTCACGATGGGCATGGCGCTGGTGCCGATGTTCGGACCAATGATCGGCGGGGCCATTGATGAAGTCTTTGGTTGGCACGCGACATTCCTGCTGCTCACGGCCTGCGGGATCGGGGTCTTGGGCTTGGTCTATTTTGATCTGGGCGAAACCCTGACCAAGGGCGGGTTGTCGTTTTCCGAACAATTTCGCAGCTACCCCGAGCTTTTCGGCTCGCCGCGGTTCTGGGGCTACGCGCTAGGCGCGGCTTTTGCTTCGGGGTCGTTCTTTGCGCTGTTGGGCGGGGCGTCGTTTGTTGCGGGCACTGTGTTCGGACTGTCACCGCTGTGGTCGGGAATAGCCCTAGGCGCGCCCGCAGTCGGATATGCGACTGGGAACTTTCTGGCGGGGCGCTATTCGGTGCGCATGGGGATCAACCGGATGGCGGTAATCGGCACGATCGTTATCATCGCGGGCCTGGGAACATCCCTTGCGCTGGGGCTGGCGGGGATCAGCAGCGCGTTGATTTTCTTTGGGTTTTGCACGTTTTTGGGGCTGGGAAACGGGATTACACTGCCCAACCTGACCTCGGGCCTACTGTCGGTGCGCCCGCATCTGGCAGGCACGGCGTCGGGGCTAGGTGCTGCGATGATGGTTGGCGGCGGGGCTGCATTGGCCCAAGTCGCTGGCGGCTTGCTAAACCCGCAATCGGGTGCGCTGCCACTGCAATGGCTGATGTTCGCGACCGGCGTTGTCTCGCTCTTGTGTGTGCTGTTTGTGATCTGGCGCGAAAAGGCCATCACAGTGACCCCTTGATTTGCAATATTTGCAAGAGTTACACCTGACACAGGGAAAACTTTGCAAAGGTGCGTCATGGCGGTCCAGAAAATCTATGCCGGAGCGAAACTCCGCAGCTTGCGCGCCCGCCTGTCGCTGACGCAAAAGGCATTTGCCGAACGGTTGGGCGTGTCCCTGCCCTATCTCAACCAGATGGAAAACAACAACCGGCCGGTCAGCACGTCGGTGGTGCTGGGGCTGGCGCAGGAATTCGGGTTCGACGTGACCGAATTGCAATCGGGCGACGAGGCCCGACTGATCGGCGACATGCGCGAGGCGCTGGCCGATCCTGTGTTCACCGGCGACGCGCCAGCGCTGGCTGATCTGCGGTTGGCGGCGGCCAATGCGCCGTCGATTGTGCATGCTTTTCTGGACCTGCACGCGGCCTATAGACAAACCCACGAGCGGCTCGCGTCGCTGGACGAGGCCTTGGGCCGCGAAGACGCGCGCCTGCAACCCAGCCCGTGGGAAGAGGTGCGCGACTTCTTTCACTATTGCGACAATTACATCGACGCGGTCGACGTAGCCGCCGAAAAATTTGCAAAAACCTGCGCCGACACCCCAAAAGGCCGCGCCGCGGCGGCGGTGCTGACCCAACACGGCATCACCGTGGTTGAAACCGCCGACGGCCCGCTGCGCAGCTATGATCCGGCGACCAAGACCTTGCAGATATCGACCAAATCCACCGAGGCCACCCAGACATTTCAGCTGTTGATGCAACTGGCGCTGATCACGCACGAGCAACTGCTAGAGGCCACGCTTGATCTGGCGCGGTTCCAATCCCCCGAGGCCCGCGGGATCGCCAAAGTCGGGTTGGCCAACTACTTTGCCGGCGCCGCATTGATGCCCTACGGCGCATTTCACGCCGCCGCCCAAGATACCCGCCACGATCTGGAGATTTTATCCGCGCGGTTCGGCGCGTCGCTAGAACAGGTGGCGCACCGCCTGTCCACCCTGCAACGGCCCGGTCTCAAGGGTGTGCCGTTCTTTTTCGTGCGAGTCGATCAGGCGGGCACGATCACCAAACGGCATTCGGCCACGACATTGCAGTTTGCGCGCTACGGCGGGGCTTGCCCGTTGTGGAACGTGCATGCTGCGTTTGAGACCCCGCGCCAGTTTTTACGGCAGTTGGCGCAGACGCCCGACGGGCAGCGTTATTTCTGTCTGGCGCGCGATGTGTCGAAATCCGGCGGCGCGTTTGACGCCCCCACGCGGCGTTATGCCATCGGGCTGGGCTGCGAAGTCAAACACGCGCCGTCCTTGGTTTATGCCGATCACATGGATGTGTCGGCCCCTGAAACCTTTGAGCCGATCGGGATTTCGTGCCGGATTTGCGAACGCAAATCGTGCCACCAACGGTCTGTGCCGCCACTGGAACGCAGGTTGCGCGTGGACCCCCATAAACGCGGAACATTGCCCTACGAAGTCGATTAGCGCTGACAGGTGTCCCATTCAGGATGCACCCAAGGCGTATCATTGGCACGGGGCAGCGGGGTGCGGCCCAAAATGTGATCGGCCGCCTTTTCGCCAACCATAATTGACGGCGCATTCAGGTTGCCATTGGTGATGCGCGGGAAAATCGAACTGTCCGCGACGCGCAAACCGTCGACACCAATCACGCGGGCCTGCGGGTCAACCACGGCCATTGGGTCATCCACCGCCCCCATCTTGCAAGTGCCACAAGGGTGATAGGCGCTCTCGACGTGGTCGCGGATAAAGTCATCCAGCTCGGCGTCGGTTTGGGCCGCGTCACCGGGTTGGATTTCATGGCCCCGATAGGGCGCAAAAGCATCTTGGCCGAGGATTTCGCGGGTCAGGCGAATGCAGGTGCGGAAATCCTCCCAGTCGGACGGGTCCGACATATAGTTGAACGCGATCTTGGGGCTGTCGTTGGGGTCGTTTGACCGCAACGTGACCTGCCCTCGCGACACCGACCGCATCGGGCCTACGTGGGCCTGAAACCCGTGACCTTCGGGCGCGACCTGACCGTCATAGCGCACCGCGATGGGCAAGAAATGATACTGGATATCGGGATATTTCACACCCGCCCTGGACCGGACAAAGGCCGCGCTTTCGAACTGGTTCGACGCGCCCAGACCGGTCTTGGTAAACAGCCAACGCGCCCCGATCAGGGCCTTGGAAAACAGGTTCCAATGCTTGGCAAGCGACACAGGTTTCGTCGCGGCCTGCTGGATATACAGTTCCAGGTGGTCTTGCAGGTTTTGACCAACACCGGGCCTGTCGGCCACGACGTCAATCCCGTGTTCGGCCAGATGGGCGGCGGGTCCGATACCTGACAGCATCAGCAATTTCGGGGAATTCAGCGAAGAGGCCGCGATAATCACCTCGGTGTTGGCGCCTATCACCTCGATCTTGCCCTTGCGTTCGACCTCGACCCCGATGGCGCGACCGTCCTTGATCACGATCCGGCGGGCCAGCGCGCGGGTCAGGGTGCAGTTGGGCCGCTTGAGCGCGGGCCGCAAATAAGCGTTGGCCGCCGACCAGCGACGGCCCTTGTGGATGGTTGCGTCGAAGGGGCCGAACCCCTCTTGCTGTTGGCCGTTGTAATCATCGGTCACGGGGTATCCCGCCTGCGCCCCCGCCGCCACAAAGGCGCGGGTCAGCGGGTTGGTGCGCGGGCCGCGCGACACATGCAACGGGCCGTCCGTGCCGCGCCACGCAGGGTCACCACCGTGGCCGCCATCATCCCAGTTTTCCATGCGTTTATAATACGGTAGCACATCAGCATAGGCCCAGCCTTGGGCGCCGCTAGCCGCCCAGTGGTCAAAATCGCAAGCGTGCCCACGCACATAAATCATCCCGTTGATCGACGACGATCCGCCGATGACCTTACCCCGAGGGGTGACCAAGGACCGCCCGCCCAGATGCGGCTCGGGCTCGGTTGCGAGGCCCCAATCATAGGTCTTCATGTTCATGGGATAGGACAGGGCCGCGGGCATCTGGATGAACGGGCCGCCATCCCAGCCGCCGTGTTCGATCACAAGGACCTGCTTGCCCGCCTCGGCCAAACGGTAGGCCATCGCACACCCTGCGCTGCCGGCGCCGATAATGACGTAATCAGCCTGCATTTAGAAATCCGATCGTCAACGAAATAAAGGCGCCGATGTGCACAACCATAATCGCGCGGTCCTTCCACAGGACCCCGACGGCGAACCACAAAATGATGCCCACGACAAAGGCGTAAACGTTCCATGGGGTGTAGTTCAGCCCCGTCAGCCCATAGCCGATCAGTTGGATCACGGTTGCGACCCATTTGACGTAATCTACCGCTTTCATTTCAGCCATCAAAACGGTGCCTCGACATCGCCCATGGCCACATAGACGCCTTTGATCTGGCTGTAATGTTCAATCGCGGCCTTGGAGTTTTCGCGCCCGACGCCGGACATTTTGGACCCGCCAAAGGGCGCCTCGACGGGCGCAAGGTTGTAGGTGTTGATGTAACAGGTGCCCGCTTCGAACCCTGCGGCCATACGGTGCGCGCGGGTCAGATCGGCGGTGAATACTCCGGCGGCAAGGCCGAATTCAGTGTCATTCGCGCGGGTCAGCACCTCTTGTTCGGTGTCGAACTCCAGCACTGACAGGACGGGGCCGAATATTTCTTCTTGGGCGATGGTCATAGTGTCGGTGACATCGGCGAAAACCGTGGGTTCCATATAAAACCCGTCGCGGTCGACGATGTTGCCACCCGTCACCAGACGCGCACCTTCGGCCACGCCCGTCTTGACGTAGCCCATGACGATATCGCGCTGGCGCTGGGACACCATCGGGCCAAAGTTGACCGCCTCATCCATTGGATCGCCCATCACAACGCCTGCCAATCGCTCGGTCAGGCGCTTTAGAAACGCCTCTTTGATCCCCTTTTGCACAAACACGCGGGTGCCGTTGGAACAGACCTGACCAGAGGAATAGAAATTCCCAAGGATCGCGCCCGACACCGCATTTTCCAAATCGGCATCGTCGAAAATGACCAAGGGCGATTTGCCGCCCAGTTCCATCGTGACGTGGCGCAGGCCTTCGGCAGCGGCGGCATAGACCTTTTTACCCGTGGGCACCGATCCGGTCAGCGACACCTTGTCCACGCGCGGGTCGGTGATCAGCTGCGCGCCCACATCACCGAACCCTTGCACGATGTTGTATACCCCCGCGGGCGCGCCCGCCTCGACCAGAATTTCCGCGACTTTCAAGGCGCTTAGCGGCGTGGTCTCGGAGGGTTTAAAGATCATCGCATTGCCGCAGGCCAGCGCAGGTGCGCCTTTCCAACAGGCGATCTGGGTCGGATAGTTCCACGCACCGATGCCGACACACACGCCCAATGGTTCGCGGCGGGTATAGACGAAATCGTCCCCCAGCTGGATATGCTCGCCTGTGATCGCCGCAGCCAGCCCGCCGAAATATTCCAATGCATCCGCGCCAGATGTGGCATCCGCGACAGACGTTTCCTGATATGGTTTGCCAGTGTCATAAGTTTCCAGAACCGACAGGTCATGGTTGCGGGCGCGCATGATGTCTGCGGCACGGCGCAGCACACGGCCCCGTTCGGTTTGCGACCAGCCTGCCCATTCCTTTTGCGCGCGCTTTGCTACCGCCAAAGCCTGTTCGATGATCGCGGGGGTCGCCGAATGCAGCTTGGCAATCACCTGACCGGTTGCCGGATAAATCACATCCAACGGGGCACCGTTTGTATCCTCGACATATCGTCCGTCAATGAAATGGCTCGCGGTTGGTTGAGTTTTCATGGGTCCGAATCCTTTGCTGCATGGCGCTTTTGTGGTCTTAGCAGCATTTCTTAAACGGTCCAACAAATTCTTAAATGATCATTTAATAATTGCCCTTCCCGCGCCGCTATGGGACATAGGCTGCATGAAAGCCACACGCATCCGCGACATCCGCCATCAGGAACTGATCGACGCCACGATCCACGCCTTGCACAAGCAAGGGTTCCACAAGGTGACCCTAACCCAGATCGCCCGCGAAATCGGCGCGACCGCGGCCAGCGTGAATTACTATTTCGGGACCAAGGAACACCTGCTCGAGGCGACGATGCGCCATCTGATGGGGCTTTTGCGCGACGCCTTGCTGGAACGCTATGCTGCCGCCACAACAGATCGCGCGCGGCTGGATGCCATTGTCGAAGCGAACTTCTCGGATCGTTTGTTCACAACCGAACAATGCAGCGTCTGGGTGCAATTCTGGTCGGCGGCGCCATATTCTCCGCAACTGGCGCGGTTGCAGAAAATCAACCGTGGACGCGTGGCATCAAACATGTCCGCCTGCCTGCGCAACCTGATCCACGACGACGCCACGCGCGAAACCACCCGCAGCATCCTGCAGTCCTATATGGACGGGGTCTGGATCGACACGGCCCAAAGCGACCGCCAAGCCAGCGCCTCAATGGCGCGCAGCGACGGCTTGGCGATGTTGGATATGGTGCTGGCGCAGACCCGCTGACTATTCGCCGCGCGGGAACCGCTGGCCGTCTTCTAGCACGTTCAGGTCCATGTGATTGCGCATATAGCGCTCGGATGCTTTTTGCAGCGGCTGATAGTCCCAAGGGTAATATCCGCCCTGTCGCAGCGCCTCGTAAACGACCCAGCGGCCAGCCTGAGAATGGCGCACATCGGCGTCAAAACGGGCCAGATCCCAGCGGGCGTCCGCCTTGGCGGCCAATTGATCGCGCGTGCCTTTATGGGCTGGAACCTCGGCCAGATTGGTCAGCTCATGCGGATCCGCGTCCAGATCGAACAACTGATCGGGGTCCAACGCGCAGCGGTTGAATTTCCACTTGCCATAGCGCAGCGACACCAGCGGCGCATAGGACGCCTCGGCGGCGTATTCCATCGCCACGGGCGCAGTCCGCTCGCCCCCCTGCCCCAAAGGCACAATCGACTGCCCATCCGTCCAATCCATCACCTCGGACATGTCGACACCGGCCAGATCGCACAGCGTGGGCAGCACATCGATCGCGCTGACGGGGGTTGCGTTCAATCCCGGCGCCATCTGCGGGGCCGCGACCATCAATGGCACCCGCGATGATCCCTCGTAGAACGACATTTTGAACCACAGGCCCCGCTCGCCCAGCATATCGCCATGGTCGGACACAAACAGGATTGTCGCCTCTTGGCGGGTGTCCTCTAGCGTTTGCAAAATCTCGCCGATCTTGTCGTCGATATAGCTGATGTTGGCGAAATACGCGCGGCGGGCGCGGGCAATGTGATCGTCGGTGATGTTGAAATTATCGCGATCATTGGCGTCCAGAATGCGCTGCGAATGGGCATCCTGCTCGGCGTAGGGGATCGGCCCCACCTCTGGCATCAAATGATCGCAATCCTCATACAGGTCCCAGTATTTCTTGCGCGCGACATAGGGGTCGTGGGGGTGGGTAAAGCTGACTGTCAGGCACCACGGGCGGTCGTCGTGACCGCGCGACAGGTCATATAGTTTTCGGGTCGCGTTATAGGCCACCTCGTCGTCGTATTCCATCTGGTTGCTGATCTCTGCGACGCCCGCACCGGTGACTGATCCCATGTTGTGATACCACCAGTCGATCCGCTCACCCGGTTTGCGGTAATCCGGCGTCCAACCGAAATCGGCGGGGTAAATATCCGTCGTCAGGCGTTCTTCAAACCCGTGCAACTGGTCGGGACCGACAAAGTGCATCTTGCCCGACAGGCAGGTCTGATAGCCCGCGCGACGCAAATGATGGGC
Organism: uncultured Roseobacteraceae bacterium; assembly: GCA_964022195.1. GTDB lineage: Bacteria > Pseudomonadota > Alphaproteobacteria > Rhodobacterales > Rhodobacteraceae > Yoonia. The sequence goes on along the minus strand of CAXIAS010000006.1, from coordinate 838 downwards.
ATAGGTCGGAATGCTGGACGTGAATTCGGCGGCGTTGTCGTAGACCCCAGTGCGGCTGGGCAACTGGCCGGTCATAAACGACGCGCGCGCAGGGGCGCATAGCGGCGAGGCAGTATACGCATTGGCAAACCGTGTCGATCGCGCCGCCAGCTTTTTCAAATTCGGTGCATGCAGCCAATCAGCCGGACCATCAGGAAACAAAGTGCCGTTCAGCTGATCAACCATCAGAATCAATATGTTGGATTTACTCATCGGACACTCCGTTTTTCCTGCACACTATAGGCGGCACTCGAACGCGCAATCTCAAAACCGACGTTCTAGCTATACTTGGGCAAAAACCGGCGGCGCGTGGTGCGGGGTGTTTGATCGCACATTCACACCTTTGTGGCGGATACCACGGGCGTGATCTTGCGCCGTGCCAGCGCCTCGCGCCATGTGATAAAGCTGATCGAAGCCATAATCACAGCACCGCCCAAAACAACCCAACCGTCGATCGCTTCGTCAAACACCAATGCGCCCAGCAACACAGCCCAGACCAGTTGCAGGAACGTGACCGGTTGGGTCACCGTCAACGGCGCGGATTTGAACGCCAATGTCATCGTATAATGGCCCGCCGTGGCAAAGCAGGCGACAAGGAACATCCAGCCCACCTGCACCAATGTCGGCGTCACCCAAACGGCCCAAGCAAAGGGCGCAAGCCCAATAGTGACCGTAATCGACAACATGCCGACCACAACCACAGGCGACACTTCATCCGACATCTGCTTGGCGATCAGATAACCGGCAGCAAAGCCCAAAGCCGTGAACAGCATCGCAAAATGGCCGATCCCGACTTCGC
>CAXIAS010000005.1:0-64034 GCA_964022195.1 uncultured Roseobacteraceae bacterium | reverse complement strand
CTAGTGTGGCGCGGAACGCCGCGACCAGTTCGGTCGGCAAATCACTGATGAACCCCACCGTGTCGGACATGATCACCTCGTCACCGGTGGGCAATTCGATCTTGCGCATCGTGGGGTCAAGGGTTGCAAATAGCATGTCTTTGGCAAAGACCTGCGCCCCCGTCAGGCGGTTAAACAGCGTCGATTTTCCAGCATTTGTATAGCCTACCAACGCAACAATCGGAAACGGCACCTTAGCGCGGCTGGCACGGTGCAGCGCACGGGTCTTGACCACTTTGGCCAATTGTTTGCGCAGCCGGTTTAACTGGTCGTCAATCGCGCGGCGGTCGGCCTCGATCTGTGTCTCACCGGGGCCACCGACAAACCCCAAACCGCCCCGTTGGCGTTCAAGGTGGGTCCACGCCCGCACAAGCCGCGTCCGTTGATACGACAGGGCGGCCATTTCGACCTGCAGCACACCCTCGGACGTGCGCGCGCGATCGCTGAATATCTCGAGGATCAGACCAGTGCGGTCCAACAATTTGACGCCCCACGCCTTTTCCAGATTGCGCTGCTGAACAGGTGTGACCGGTCCGTCAATCAGGACCAATTCCACGTCGTTGGCTTTGAAAACGCCTGCCAGTTCTTCGATCTTGCCGGACCCAAACAGCATTCCGGGGTGAATCCGCGGCAAGCGCACCACGTTTTTGCCCACCACCTCAAGCTGAGGCAAAGCTGCGGCCAAAGACACTGCTTCTTCTAGCGCGGGGACCGCGTCCCTGCGGGTATGGTCGGATTTAAGATCAGGGTGTAATACCCAAGCCCGTGTCACAGGCCGGTCGTGATCCATCACTGCGCGTCTTCGCCCTCATATAGGCTGATCGGCTGAGCAGGCATAATTGTGGAAATCGCGCTTTTGTAGACCAGCTGCGACTGTCCGTCGCGGCGCAACAGAACGCAAAAGCTGTCGAACCAGGTGATAACGCCCTGCAATTTGACACCATTCACCAAAAATATGGTCACTGGCACCTTGGTCTTACGAACATGATTTAGAAATGCATCTTGTAGATTTGCTTTGTCGGCCGCCATTTGCGGGACCCCTTTTATTATTATGACCGCTAATCGGCCTTCCCCGTTTTAACCCAATCAGTATTATACGACCCGCGTCCAGATTCCAGCCCCAAATTGAAATCGCTAATTGCGCTAGATTTCGGGGTTGAACAATGCAATAATCGCAAGGGTTTCCAAACGGCCCAGAACCATTGCAAAAGCCAGAATGACCTTGGCGGTGTCGGGAATGCCGGAATAGGAAATTGGCGCCTCCGCGGCGACCTCGGCCAGTGGTCCGGTTGTTGACAATGCCGACACGGCCAGCACCATCGCGGTCTCGAACTGGACCCCAGTCAGCGACAGACCAATCATCACCCCGCCCACCGACAATGCGAACAACATAAAGAAAATCCAAGAAATATAGGCCCCTTGCCGCCTGATCCGCCGTGCATCTCGCCCGCCACCGCCGACCGAAGACGGGTGCACCAGTCTTTCCAATTCGCGCCCTGAATGACGATAGAGCGCATATATCCGCAGCAATTTAACCCCGCCCGCAGTAGTCGCGACGCCGCCGCCGATCAATGCAAGCCCAACCAAAAACAGGCCAGGTGTTTCCAACCCCGACCAACTGGCAGCGCCTGCCCAGTGCCGCGATTCAAACCCCGTCGTTGTCAGAAATGACGCAACTGTGAACATCGCGCCCCAAATGGCCTCGAATACACTCAGGACTGTCGTAGCGTCGCTGTCATCTATTGCGCCCATAAAGTGGCGGACGAACAACAAGGCTGTGACCAGCCCGATCAGAGCCAGACCCATCTTGAACTCGGGGTCACGCCGTAGGCCACGGGCTGTGCCGCTTAGGTGGTCGGGATTGAACGACAGCCGCGACAGGGCGAACACAAAGAAGCAAAATATCAGGACCTCGCCCCAGAAACCGGCCACGGCGTAATATATTCCGCCAATCGAGGAAATCCCCGAAGTCGACATGACCGACATCGCGTGGATAAGCGCGATATAGGGGACCTCGCCCAGAGCCGTCAGACCGAGCCACAAAAGAAATGTCAGGCCGGCATAAATCGGGGTCAATTTGAGTGTATAACGGATCAACCGTTTGGAGGGATCCGCTGTACGCGCAATCTGTGAGAAATCTCCGGTGTTGGCACCCGCAGCGGCGCTGACCTCAAATCCACCCAAGTTCATCGGAGCAAAGACCGCCAACGCCGCGATCCAGATCAACAAGCCCCCGAGCCAACCCACAGTCCCCCGCCACAAATGTACGGACGGGGACAGACGTCCTGTGTTATCGTAAACGGTGGCACCTGTTGTGGTCAGGCTGGACACCATTTCAAACCATGCGTTTAGAAAACTGGTGGTGCCGACCGCCTCATAGACCGGAGCCGCCAGCATAACCGGCAAAACAGTAAATCCGGTCAGCAAGGCCACCAACTGCGAGCGCGCGACACTGGTGGGCGCATAGTCACTGGTTGCCAGTCCAAGCACAAATGTCAGGATTGAAAACAGGACAAACCCGTAAAAGAACACTCGCATCGACTGAAAATCCGACAAGGCGAGCGCGTGGGCTGCGGGAATAAACATCGCCGCCGCCCCCATTCCCATGAGAACAACAAAGAACGGTAGTCGTTCGATCCATGCCAGCATCATCAGAAAAAGTCGATCGAGACCTGCAGCAGGCGTTCGACCTCGGGCACATCATCGGCCATGGCGAAAATCGCTACCACGTCGTTTTCTTCGATCCGCAACTCTCCGGTCGGTTTCTGGATTACACCGTCTTTCATGACGGCGCCAACAATTGTGCCCTCGGGAAAATCGATATCCTTGATCCGCTGCCCCGACATCGGGGACGTGCCCAGAACCTGCGCTTCGATCACCTCGGCCTCGGCATCGCCGATCGAATACACGGCGCGCACGCGACCGTGACGGATGTGGCGCAAGATGGAGCTGACGGTCGTGGCGCGCGGGTTGATATATGCGTCAATGCCCAGCGGCCCCATCAATGGCACCAGCGTCGGATCATTCACAAGGCTAATGGCCATAGGGCAGCCCATTTCTTTGGCTCTGACGGCTGCCAAGAGGTTGGTCTTATCATCGTCCGTCAGCGCCAAAACGACATCGGCCGTGGTGATGTTGGCCTCTTCCAGCAAGCCACTGTTCAAGCCGTCCCCGTTCAACACAATCGTGCGGTCCAGCGCATCTGCAGCGGTTTCGGCGATTTCTCGGTTTTTCTCGATGACTTTGACGCGAACGCGGTCGGTGCGCGCCTCTAATGCGCTGGCTACGGCCAATCCGACATTGCCGCCCCCGATGATCACGACGCGGTCCAGTTTCGATTGCGTTTTGCCAAACACCTCGAGCGTGCGGGGCACGTCCGGGGTCTTGGTGAAGAGATAGGCCTCGTCCCCGACAAACAGCTGGTCGCCTGCGTTGGGCACAAACAACGCACCGTCACGTCGCACACCAACCACCAGAACCCGCAAAGTAGAAAACAGATCGTTCAGCTGGCGCAGCGGCGTGTTGATAACAGGGCAATCCTCTCCGATTGTGATCCCCAACAACTGGCCCTGACCTTCCATAAAACTTTCGGTATCAAAGGCGGCGGGGGCCGCGATCCGTTGCAGAGCTGCTTCCGCGACTTCTTTTTCGGGGCTGATCACAACGTCAATCGGCAGGTGGTCACGACGGTAAAGGTCGGAATAAATCGCCGTCAAATAGCTTTGGGATCTCAGGCGCGCAATCTTGCGCTGCACAGAAAACACCGAATGGGCCACCTGACAGGTGACCATGTTGACCTCATCCGAATAAGTGGCCGCGATGATCATATCAGCATCCCGCGCGCCCGCGCGATCCAGAATGTCGGGGTAGCTGGCAAAGCCCGCGATACCTTGAACATCCAATGTATCGGTGGCGCGTCGCACCAATTCAGGGTTTTGATCCACCACTGTCACGTCGTTGTTTTCACCCGACAAATGCCGCGCGATTTGCCAACCGACCTGACCTGCGCCGCAAATAATGACCTTCATGTCTTAACTCCCATCACCCGCGCATTGGTGGCAGAGGACCCTGCCCGCGTCAATTCAGGCCTCGCCTTCGACATAGGCCACGCGCCCGCCGGCTTTGTTGGTGGTCGCAACACCGAGTGATTTCAATTTGCGATGCAATGCGGATCGTTCCATGCCAACAAACGACGCCGTGCGGCTGATATTGCCGCCAAAACGGTTGATCTGGGTTAGCAGGTATTCGCGTTCAAACAGCTCGCGGGCTTCACGCAGCGGCAAAGTGGCAAGCCCACCTGACAACACAACGCGCCCTTCTTCTGCGCCGCCGCTATCCTGACCGGCAGGCAGCTCTTTGGCAGTAATTTCCGCAGTATCGTCACCAAGGATCAACACACGTTCAACCACGTTCTTTAACTGTCTCACGTTGCCGGGCCACAGCATGGTCTGCAGCAATGCACGCGCGTCCTCAGCCAATTGGCGCAATGGCAAGCCTTGGGCCTTGTTGTACATGGTGATGAAATGCTCGGCCAATAGCGGAATGTCCTCGCGGCGTTCCTCTAGGCTGGGAACGGCGATAGGCACGACATTCAGCCTGTGAAACAGCTCTTCGCGGAATGAACCGGCTTCGATTTCGGCGGCCAAATCACGATTTGTCGACGACACCACGCGCAAATCAACCTGCACCTTATCGGTCCCGCCTACGCGCTGGAACCGTTGATCAACCAGCACTCTGAGGATCTTGGATTGCGTGCCAAGCGGCATATCCGCGATTTCGTCAAAATAGATCACACCGCCGTTGGCCTCTTCCAACAAGCCTTTTTCAATGCCCTTGGTGCCGCCTTCGCGGCCAAACAAAACCTCTTCCATCCGGTCCGGTTCGATCGATGCCGATGACACCAGAACAAACGGCGCGTTTGCACGGTCGGAATTGGCGTGCACGTAGCGGGCGGCGATTTCCTTGCCCGATCCGGCGGGTCCGGTCAGCATCACACGGCCGTTGGATTTGGTCACCTTGTCCAGTTGCGCCTTGAGGGCGCGAAACACTGCGCTGTCACCCAGCATTTCCGCATCCGCTACATCCCCACGCTTGAGCGCGACATTCTCACGGCGCAATCGGCTGGTTTCCATCGCGCGCCGGATCACGACCAATAACTGGTCGATGTTGAACGGCTTTTCAATAAAGTCATATGCACCCTGTTTGATCGCGGCGACGGCAATTTCGATATTGCCATGGCCCGAAATGATCACAATCGGCACATCAGGGTGGTCGCGCTTGACGGTCTTGAGGATATCAATCCCGTCCATATTGCTGTCTTTTAGCCAAATATCGAGGATCATCAGCGCCGGCGTTTCGTCGGCGATCGCTGCCATACATTCATCAGACGACCCGGCCAGTCGGGTCGTATAGCCTTCATCAAGCAAAATATCGGAAATCAATTCTCGGATATCGCGTTCGTCGTCTGTAATCAGAATATCACCCATATCAGTCCCTCTTTATTAACCGTCAGCCATGCCAGCGCCATGCTGGATAGGCAATTCAAGACAGGCCAGAGCGCCGAAGTGGCCCTGTCCGTCAAAATCCGGCGCATCTGACAATGTCAGCGTGCCGCCATGTTCTTCGATGATTTTTTTGACAATTGGCAAGCCAAGGCCCGTGCCGCTGTCGCGCGTTGTTACATAAGGTTCGAATAGTCGTGCCCGATCCGCGGGCAGGCCGATGCCATTGTCGGCAATTGTGATCTGCACGCGCGTGTCATCCGCCGTCATTGCGACCCTGATCTGTGGAACATAGCCGTCAGGTGCGCCCTTTCCGCGCAAGGTTTCGGTCGCCTCGCCCGCGTTCTTGATCAGATTTGTCAGGGCTTGCGACAGCATCGTCGCGTCAACATCGGCCATCACATGAACGTCAGGGATCTGCGCACGAATTGACACCTCGGGCTGTCCGGCCTCTTGCAACGTGACAGCATCGCGCAAAACAATCGTTAGATCGACCTCAGACAATACCGGTTCGGGCATACGGGCAAATTTTGAAAACTCATCAACAATACGACGCAAATCATTGGTTTGACGCACAATTACATCTGTCATCTGTTCCAGTTTGTCGGTCTCTGCCACTTCGCCAGCGAATTTGCGTTTGATCCGTTCTGCAGACAACTGAATTGGGGTCAGCGGGTTCTTGATCTCGTGGGCGATCCGCCTTGCAACATCCCCCCAAGCGGCCATGCGCTGCGCACTGACCAGATCGGTCACGTCATCAAACGCCACAACATACCCCTCAAGGGTATCATCGGCGTTGCGGCGCTGGGCCATCCGCACAAGAAGGCTTTCTTGCTCACCGCCGCGCACCAGATTGACTTGATCCTGCACCACAGCACGGCCATCATTGCGCATAACGTCGAACATGGGGCCGAATTCGGGAACGGCAACTGCAAGGGCTGCGGTTTCGCTGCCCTCATCGACGGATAACAAACGCTTGGCCGAACGGTTCACGAACGTCACCCGACCCTCGGCATCCAACCCGACAACACCCGACGTGACCGACGTCAGGACACTGTCAAATAACCGCCTGCGACGTTCAGATTGGCGGTTGGCATCCAGCAACTCTTCGCGTTGTGCGCGCAATTGTTTGGTCATCTCGTTAAAGTTCGCACCAAGTTGCGATATTTCGTCGTCGCCGTCATCCTCGATGACACGCACGCCCAGATCACCCGCGCCAACCCGCTGCGATGCGGTCACAAGCCGACCCACAGGGCGCGACAGCCGTTCGGCGAACCACAATCCTAGCCAAATGGCGGCTAGGATCAGAATGACCGCAAACCCAAGATAGATGAAACCGAACCGCAACAGCAAAGCACCGCGGTCATTCTCGAGCTGTTCATACAAAGCGACAGTTGCTGTCGTCTGGTCCAACAGCGCCAGAATGGCACCATCCACTTGCCGCGTCACATACACATAGCGGTCCGTGAAACCAGGCATCGGGATCAGCGCGCGAAACTCGTCGTTGGATGCATCTTCTATAATTTGCAGACCCTTTTCGTCGGCAGCGGCGAAATCCGTGGGCGCAGGCGGCTCGTAGTCGAAATCATATGATCCCGCGCCACGGGTCTTGATCTCGCCCTGACTGTCGATAAAGAACGCCTCGGTCAGGCCACGGTCGATCTGGTTTTGAACACGGGCAATCGCCTTTCGCACATCGCCGTCATTCATAAAGAAGTCGCGCAGCCGTTCGGTGCTTAGATACGCCGCGAGCGCCTGACCATCGCGTGTCAGTTCTTGGCGTTCTTCTTGTTCATAGGCTTGGGCGGTCGACAAAGATGTGGCCAGAACGCCGCGCACCCTTTCTGAAAACCACCCCTCAAGGCCGATGTTCAGCGTCAACATGGCAAAAATTGCCACCAGAACCGTTGGGATCAGCGCGAGTAGGGCAAAAACACCCGTCAAACGCAAGTGCAAGCGCGAGCCCGCCGATTTCGCCCGCCGCGCCGCGATCATTCGCGCCACGCGCTGCATAACCAGTGCGGCAACTGTCAAAACGTAAATTAAGTCAGCCAGTAGAATCAGCCGAAGGCTGGGCGACGTCGAGGACTGCACAGCTGGCCCCAAGACGACATAGGTCAGCACCGCCAGAACCGGCCCCAGCAGGACCAATCCCAGAACAGTTGCGTTTTGCACCGCTCTACGTCGCCGCCAGCGACTAAAACGTGCAAAATTCATGCTTTTAAGGGCGCGCTGCACGCGATTCCCATCCACTGTCTGCGGGGGTCACCCCCCGCGTTTCCGCCGTTATGCTGTGGTCTTCTTGGGTTGAATTGCGGCCCAAGCGCCACGGTTCTGTTGCCCTTTTACATCAACTTACGGAGCCGTGTCACGTGGATATCCAGCTCGGTGAGCTTCTTTCGCAATGTATTGCGATTGATCCCTAAAAGATCCGCACATTTCGCCTGATTTCCGCGCGCTGCGGTCAGCGCAATGTCCAGCAATGGGGCCTCGACCTCGCGAAGAATCCGGGCGTATAGGCCGGGTGGCGGCAGGTCGTCCCCGTGCAGATCAAAATAGCGTCGCAAGTGAAGCGCGACCGCATCCGACAGTTTGTCGCCCGCGTCGATTGGCGTCAACGCCTGCGTCATCGGTTGGCCGCCAAGCACATCGTCGATCTCGGACGCGGCAATCTGCGGCCCAGCTGCCGTCAGTGACAGTCGACGGATTACGCTTTCTAACTGTCGGACATTGCCTGGCCACGCATAGGCCCGCAGGGCCTCGGCTGCTTCAGGTCTCAGGCGGTGTAATTCGCCACCTGCACGGGCAGCCGCGGTCAGGAAATGATCCGCTAGCAATTCGATATCCTCAATCCGGTCGCGCAGGCTGGGCACAGTCAAGGTCATGCCGTTCAGCCTATAATATAGGTCTTTGCGAAAGGCACTGTCGTCCAAGGTTGCGGCCAGCGCTGGACCGGCGGTGGACAGGATCCTAGGGGCGGTGTCGTCCAGCAAATCGATCATGCGCACAACCCTCCCCTGATCGGCCGCTGACAGGTCCTCGACCCCGTCGATCAACACAGTCCCACCGCGCGCCTTGGCCAAGGTCTGGGGCAACGCATCGGCGCCCCCCAAGTCCGCGCCCGACAATATGACATAGGGCATTGCACGGCGGTCTGATAAATCATGCATAGCCCGTGCGATCAGGCTTTTGCCCGTCCCGCTTTCACCGCTAATCAGAACCGGAACATCCGTGTTCATTACCCTTGCAACAAGGCGATACAGATCCTGCATTGCGGGTGTCCGCCCGACCAGCGGCAAATCCTGCGGCACATCGGACAGCGTCACCGTCTTGGCAATTGTTCCGGCGTTTCGGCGCACATTTAACCCTGCGGCCACACGTTTCATCAGGTCTGGCAGATCGAATGGTTTGGGTAAATAGTCGTAGGCTTCGGCCTCGGCGGCTTGGATCGCTGTCATGATCGTATTTTGTGCCGAGATCACGATCACCGGCATGCCGGGCCTGCGCTGGGCGATTTGGGGCAATTGTTCCAGCCCGTTGCCATCGGGCATGACGACATCCGAAATCACCAGATCCCCGCGTCCCTCATCGACCCACCGCATGAGCGTCACCAGAGACGAGGTGGCATGCACCTTGCACCCTGCCCGCGTCAACGCTTGGGTCAGGACCGTGCGGATGGTACGATCGTCGTCCGCGACCAATACGGTTCCGTCCATCAGTTTTCTCCTGTAGCGGGGGCGCGGGCCAGTGCCAGATGGAACACTGTGCGCCCCGGCACGCTTTTGACAGCTATAAAGCCGCCCATTTCGTCAATCAATTTGGACACCAAAGCCAACCCCAACCCCGTTCCATTTTCGCGGCCGGACACAAACGGCTCGAACACATCGCCCGCGATCATAGGCGGAAAACCCGGACCATCGTCGATCACTTCGATTTGGAGCGGCAGCTGCGCATGCGGACCGGTTGTCGACGACACCCGCAACGAGGCATCATAATACGTCCGCAGCCTAATCGTTCCGCCGTGCAGGCCGGCTTCGCAGGCGTTCTTGATCAGGTTCATCACGATTTGCTGTAATTTGTCGGCATCAGCATAGGCGTCAGGCAGCGACGGGTCGTAGTCCTCTTGAAAAATCATATGCGCCCCATAACTGACCACAGCCGCGCGCCGTGCGCGGTCCAACACGTCATGGATATTTATCCCGCGCATGACGGGCGGAGCATGATTTCCGAACTCTTCTACCTGATCCAGCAGCTGCACGATCCGGCGGCTTTCGCCGACGATCAAATCGGTCAATTCCAGATCATCACCGGTCAAGCCCATCGACAACAGTTGAGCTGCACCAGTTATACCCGCGAGCGGATTTTTGATTTCATGTGCCAGCATTTCGGCCATTCCAATCACCGATCTTGCCGCGCGCGCCGATGACTGGTTGCGCGTTGCTTTGGCTGCAATCTGAAGCGGGCTTATGAGCATCAGCATTTGTTCGGCGCCGCCTTGGATAACAGCGAACTGGACGTTGCAGACCTCGGGGGCGCGGGCGCCGCTGCCCACATCGACATCTCCGACCGACACAGTCCCCGCATCTGTCCAGGCCCGCAGCAGTGGCGCGTCCAGCGCCGCGTCGACCATTACCGTATCCCAGACGGCCTGCCCCACTACTGCGCGTTGCGACAGGTTCAAAAACGCCTCGGCGGCCCCATTGCAATCAGTGATCACCCCGCTGCGGTCGAACAAGAGCGCAGGCAAGGGCAACCCCGCCCAAAGACTGGCCCCGTCAATCATATGTCCCCCGCGCGCCCAAGGCCTCTGGCAGGAGCGATAGCACTTGAGCAGGATCTTTCTCCGTTAGAACCTGTCGGCGCAAGGCCGGTTCAAGCGCGCATTGATCCATATACCACCCCAAATGCTTGCGGGCGACCCGCCGCCCCAATTCAGTGCCATAGAACCCCAACATTGCTTCATAATGCTCTGAAACCATTGCGACAAAGTCACCTGCAACCGGAATTTCAGGCGTTGGGCCGCCGACCAGATCAGCCGCCACTTGCGCCAGTTTCCACGGCTGGCCCTGGCAGCCCCGCCCGATCATCACCCCGTCTGCACCCGATTGGTCCAAAGCCGCGCGCGCCGTGGCCGCATCAACGATATCCCCATTAGCAATCACGGGAATGTCCACCGCATCCTTGACCGACCTGATCGCAGCCCAATCGGCGGATCCTTTGTAGAACTGACACCGCGTACGTCCGTGGATCGTGACCATCTGGATGCCGGCATCTTGGGCCCTATGCGCGACATCTGCGGCGTTCAACGATGCGTCGTCCCATCCTAGGCGGGTTTTCAACGTCACGGGAATCGATACCGCGTCCACCACCGCCTTGATCAGCGCCAGCGCGTGGTCGGGGGTTTTTAGCAGCGCCGAGCCGGAATACCCCCCCACCACCTTTTTGGCGGGGCAGCCCATATTGATGTCGATCATCCGCGCGCCATTGGCTTCGATCATTCGTGCGGCCTCGGACATCCAATAGGCATCGCGGCCTGCGATTTGCACGGCTGTATTGGCTTGATCATAGCCCAGCTCGGCGCGTTCTCGCACCCCCGGCTTGGCTTGCACCATTTCCTGACTGGCAACCATTTCCGACACGACCCAGCCCGCCCCAAACGTGCCGACAAGCTGGCGAAACGGCAAATCCGTAATCCCCGCCAAAGGCGCAAGGGCAACAGGTGGCACCAAGGACAGAGGCGCGATATTGATTGACGAGGCAACAGGCATGGGACGCTCGGGTTGGGATCACGTGGTTTTAGCCGCCGTTGCAGGTCTTCGCAATGGATTGCGTCTAAAATTTAGGCAAACTCCCTTAACTGCCTACTTTTAAGGCAACCAGATTGCTGATTGCCTGCCAACCCGCGTCGGATTAAACCAAGTGCAGCCAAACCCGAGGACCACAATGACCACTGCTGCCATCATCGTTGCCGCCGGCCGGGGCACCCGCGCTGGTGGCGACCTGCCCAAACAATGGCAAATCCTTAAGGGGCGCCCCGTTCTGGCACATACAATTGCAGCGCTCGCACCGCATGTCGATCTGACTTGTGTGGTTTTGCATTCCGACGACCAACCGTTGTGGGAGGCAGCAAGAGTCGGCGCCGATGTTGTGACCTTTGGCGGCGAAACACGCGATGCATCAGTCCTGAACGGCCTATTGGCGTTGAAATCCCATGCCCCGGATCGCGTTTTAATCCACGACGCGGCGCGTCCTTGCGTTAGCGCCCGAATTGTGTCCGATGTGCTGGCGGCACTTGGCCAGCATACTGCAGCTGCCCCCGCGATACCCGTCACCGATGCCCTGTGGACCGGCAAAAACGAGCAGGTCACCGGCACCCAAGACCGCAGCGGCCTGTATCGGGCGCAAACCCCGCAAGGGTTCCATTTCGACGCGATCCTATCGGCCCACCAAACCCGCAATCGCCCCGCTGCCGACGATGTCGAAGTTGCGCGGGACGCTGGCATGGACGTAGCCATCGTTGTAGGCGATGAAAACAATATAAAAATCACAACCGCAGACGATTTTACGCGCGCGGCCAATATGTTAGGGAATGCAATGGATGTAAGATGCGGCAACGGATACGACGTGCACCGGTTCGGGAACGGCGATCATGTCTGGCTGTGTGGCGTCAAGTTCCCTCACGGTCGCGGGCTTCAAGGACATTCGGACGCAGACGTGGGAATGCACGCCGTAACAGATGCAATCTATGGCGCATTGGGCCAAGGCGACATTGGCCAGCATTTTCCGCCATCTGACCCGCAATGGAAAGGCGCAGCCAGCCACATTTTCTTGCGACATGCGGTGCAAATGGCGGCTGACATGGGCTATGCCATTTCCAATATCGACTGCACTCTGGTCTGCGAGTATCCAAAAATCGGACCTCACCAGCCCGCGATGCGCGCGGCTCTTGCGGATATTACGGGCCTGACACCGGATAGGATCAGCGTCAAAGCGACCACTTCGGAACGACTGGGGTTTACCGGCCGCGAAGAAGGCATCGCATCCCTTGCAACAACAACACTGGTGTCAAAATGCACAAATTGATCGCGACGTTCTGTTATTGCGGCTACTTGCGCCCTGCGCCGGGCACTTGGGGGTCCTTGGCGGGGCTGATCGTGGCCTATCCGATTATGGTCTACTCGGGCTCGGTTGGGCTGATTATTGCGTGCGGGCTGGCCTATGCATTGGGCCTATGGGCCACCAAGGAGATGACCAAGGGACAAGCCGATCACGACCCGTCCGAGATTGTGATCGATGAGGTCGCGGGTATCTGGCTGGCGCTCTTGCCCGTGGCCAGCGGCGCGGAAATGATGGGCGTGGATTATTCCGCGCTTTGGCCCGGATGGATCGCGGCGTTTGCTTTGTTTCGCTTGTTCGACATTACCAAGCCGTGGCTGGTTGGCTGGGCCGACCGGATGGACAACGCGACGGGGGTCATGCTTGACGACGTGATCGCAGGGATATTTGCGGCCATCGGCGTTATGGTATTGGCCACGCTCGCACATTTGGTGCTGATGTGACCCTTGCCGCCGACCTCTTGACGCGGGCCCAGGCGCAAACTGCCACTGTCGCCACCGCCGAGAGTTGCACAGGCGGCATGATCGGTGCTGCGATTACCGATGTCGCAGGCAGCTCGGCTATCTATGATCGCGGGTTCATCACCTATACCAACGCAGCCAAAGTCGCCTTGCTAGGCGTATCCCAAGCCACGTTGGACACCTACGGCGCAGTGTCCGAACAAACAGCCGCGCAAATGGCCGAGGGGGCGCTTGCGCGATCAAATGCAACCCTCACTGTGTCCACCACAGGGATCGCAGGACCGGGCGGGTCGGATTATAAACCCGAAGGGCGTGTGTGTTTTGGTTTGGCCACGTCGCGCACAACCATAACAGAAACGATAGACTTTGGCCCCATCGGCCGCGCAGCCGTGCGACAGGCGGCAACAGATCACGCTCTGGCCATGCTCTTGGCGGCGCTGGACCCATCTGTGCCTATAAAATAGCCGCAGCCACCAAATAGCGCCTGCTTTTTCAGCGCCGCGCAAAAAACCGATCAAACCAGCACGAATAACCTGCACCGTCGTTCCCATGCCTGAAATTTGCAGCCCTAACGGTCCTAGCAAAGCAAACAGGAGACGGATCATGAATGGTGCAGACACGGCGTGGATTATGGTGGCAACGGCCCTTGTGCTGTTCATGACGCTACCCGGCTTAGCCCTATTTTACGGCGGCCTCGTGCGGGCCCGCAACGTGCTAAGCGTATTCATGCATTGCTACGCCATTGCCTGCCTCATGAGCATCCTTTGGTTCGCGCTGGGCTATTCGATCGCCTTTGGCGGCGGGACTAGCGGCTATTGGGGCGGTTTGGACAAGATGTTTTTAACCGGCATCAGTCCCGACACCCTATCGGGCACCCTGCCCGAGGTCTTGTTTTTTGCGTTTCAGATGACATTTGCGATCATCACACCGGCACTGATTGTCGGCGCCTATGTCGAACGGATCGGCTTTGGCTTTGTCGTGCTGTTTTCCGGTCTATGGATGCTGCTGTGTTATGCCCCCGTCGTGCATTGGATCTGGGGCGGCGGTTTCCTGTCCGATGGTGGCATCTTTGGTGACACCGGCGTGCGCGACTTTGCAGGCGGAATTGTGGTGCATGAAACCGCAGGCTTGGCCGCCTTGATCCTCGCGGTGTTTCTAGGGGCGCGACGCAATCAGACGACGCCCCCGCATAATCCGGGCATGGTGATGATCGGGGCCGCAATGTTGTGGGTCGGCTGGTTCGGGTTTAATGGCGGCAGTCAACTGGCCGCCGACGGTAGCGCCGCCATGGCGATCACGGTGACGCATATATCTGCTGCAACAGCGTCACTAAGCTGGGTCATCTGGGAGCGCATCAAATTCGGCAAGGCGTCACTTGTCGGTATTGTCACGGGCACCATCGCGGGGCTTGCGTCGATTACGCCTGCATCCGGCTTTGTGGGGCCGATTGAGGCATTGATCATCGGCGCCGTGGCGGGCGTTCTATGCCAAGAAGCCGTGGTTATGATCCGCAACAAGGTCAAGATCGACGATACGCTTGACGTGTTTGCCGTGCACGGTGTCGGCGGCATCTTTGGCACGATCATGATCGCGGTGTTTGGCGCAGGGACTTGGGTTGCGCAATTGGGCGGGCTGGCAATTGTTGGCCTATATACAACCATTGTGACCGTACTGCTGATCTATATTTGCAAAGCCATTACGCCCTTGCGCGTCGATCACGAAACCGAGGTAAACGGGCTAGACCTGACGGTCCACGGGGAACGCGCCTACGATTTGAATTCTTGAAATGGCTAGGCGGCAGGGTTGTATAGCTCTGCCGCGCGGGATTCGAATGATCGCACGATACGCGTCATTGCCTCGTGGAAAAACATACCAGCAGCGCCCTGTAACAGTTTGTTTTTAAATTCGAAATCAACATCGAATGACACATCGCAACCGCCGTCGCAATCTGCGAACCTCCAACAGCTTTCGAGGTATTTGAACGGCCCGTCCAGATAGGATGTGTCGATCTGCCGGACGTCAGGCCATAGCAACACACGGCTGCCGAATGTCTCGCGGAACACTTTGAACGACACCACCAGGTCAGCCAACATTTCAGTATGATCCCCCTTGTCCGTCATGCTGCGCACCCTAGCTGCGGCCGTCCAAGGCAGGAAATTTGGGTAATTGGCAACATCAGCCACTAGGTCATACATCTGCTGAGCGGTGTAAGGCAGAAACTTTGTTTCGGAATGCGTGGTCATATCGGTTTCTTTGAGTGACTTCACCCGATGATGTCGTAGAATAGCGGGTGAAAATCAACCCATTGCCGCAAAATTCCGAGGGGCCCAATGCCACAACGTCCATATCAAATCGACCAGATGATCAGTGCAAAATCAATTGCCGCGCGGATCGAGGAGCTGTCGATCGAAATCCGCGACAGCTTTGCCAACACAGACAAGCTGGTTGTTGTCGGGTTATTGCGCGGCTCGTTTGTTTTCATCGCGGATCTTGTGCGTGAACTAGACCTGCCGGTCGAGGTCGATTTCCTCGAGGCGTCATCCTATGGAGACGGCATGAAAAGCAGCAGAGAAGTGCGCATTTTCAAAGACTTACGAGGCGCAATTGAAGGGCGCGATGTGTTGGTAGTCGAGGATATCATCGACACCGGCCACACATTGGCCCACGTGCACGACTACCTGATGACCAAGAAACCGGCGCGAATGAAATCCATAGCCCTGCTGGACAAACCAGCACGGCGCGAGGTCGATTACAGACCCGACTGGATCGGCTTTGAAATCCCGGACGAATTCGTTGTCGGTTACGGCATCGACTTTGCGCAGCGCAATCGCAACCTGCCGTTTGTCGGCAAAGTCCGCTTTACGGACGAGGCATGAATTTTTGGTGGCTATTGCGGGCCAAGCAGTGGGCCCGGAACCCGCCAAGCATGGGGCGAGTCAAATTTGTATTTGGAATCATAGCCCTATGCGTCGTTCTATTTGCAATAGAACGACTATACGGCTGGCCTGAATGGTTGACACCAGACCGGACGGGTCGCCGGATCAGGTAGTTTTGGCCAGTTTGTCCAACCGCGCCTGACGCAGGCGGGCAAAATCTTCGCCAGCGTGATAACTGGACCGCGTCAATGGCGATGACGACACCATCAAGAACCCTTTGCCAAACGCGGCCTTTTCATAGGCTGCGAATTCTTCGGGCGTAACAAAGCGATCCACTGCATGGTGTTTCGGGGTTGGCTGAAGATACTGGCCGATTGTCAGAAAATCGATGTCGGCGGCGCGCATGTCTTCCATGACTTGCACAACCCCCTGACGGTCTTCGCCCAAGCCAACCATGATGCCGGATTTGGTAAACATTGACGGATCCAGTTCCTTGACCCGCTGCAACAGGCGCAAGGAATGGAAATACCGCGCACCCGGCCGCACTTCGGGGTATAGGCCCGGAACCGTCTCGAGATTGTGGTTAAACACATCCGGCTTTGCGGCAACAACGATCTCTAACGCGCTGTTATCACAACGAATAAAGTCAGGCGTTAAGATTTCGATTGTGGTGTCCGGCGACTGTCTGCGCACGGCCCGAATGGTCTGGGCGAAATGCTCGGCACCGCCGTCTTCGACGTCGTCTCGATCGACAGACGTGATAACAACATGGTTCAGGCCCAGCTTTTTCACCGCATCCGCGACGCGGCCCGGCTCGAACACATCCAGCGCCTCGGGGGGTTTGCCGGTGGCAATATTGCAGAACGTGCAGGCACGGGTGCAGACCTCGCCCATAATCATCATCGTGGCATGCCCCTGCGACCAGCACTCACCGACGTTCGGGCAACCTGCCTCTTCGCAAACAGTGACCAACCCGTTGTCGCGCATGATATCGCGGGTTTTCTTATAGCCGTCAGACGTCGGGGCCTTGACCCTGATCCAGCTCGGCTTTTTGGGCTGTGCATTATCGGGGCGGCGCGCCTTTTCTGGGTGCCGTTGTTCGGGAATTTTGAGATCGCGCATGTCAGGTCCCTATCGCTGTTCGCGGGCAACCTATGCCGATTGTTCCGCAACGACAACCGTAGCGTTCACATGTCAGCTATGCTGTCTGCAAGAGCGCCCGTCCAGCCGTCCGCATCACATCCGCAAGGTCTGCAAACCAACCGTCGTCACGACTATTGGCCCGACGGCACAAGGCAATTGTGCGGTGCGGTTGCGGCTCATCAAATCGGCGCAGGGCCAAATCGGGGGCGGCTGAAACCTCGGTTCGGACCGCAATTTCAGGCAACAGAGTAAGGCCGAAACCCTCGACCACCAGACCGCATAATGTTGTCAGAGACGACGCGCCCAAATCAACAATCGGACGTCGCCCGCTTAAACCACAAACCTCTAGCGCCTGATCTGCAAGGCAATGCCCCTCGTCAAGCAGCAACAGCTGCGCAGGGTTTACCTGTTTTGGCGATGCGATACCGCCCTCTTCATTGTATTGCGCCAAACGATCGGCTGACCCGGCCAGTAGGAACCGGTCCTGAAACAAAGGTTCGGACACGATCCGGTCATCAAGGATCGGCAAGGCAAGAATCGCCGCGTCCAATTGCCCCGACAACAATCCGTTCAACAAAAGATCGGTTTGGGCCTCGCGCACTCGTATATCGAGCGTCAAATCCGCGCTACGCAAACGGGTCAAGGCCTGAGGCAGCAGATAGGGTGCCACGGTGGGGATCACACCCAGATGCAGCCGACCGGACAAACCATCCCGCCAGCGCATCGCTTGTTCAAGTTCGCCCACCTCCGAAACCACACGCCGCGCGTGATCCAGCAACAACTGCCCCGCCCGCGTCAATCGCAGATTGCGTGGCGCGCGATCAATCAACTTCGCGCCGACAATCGTTTCCAATTCTTTGATCTGTAGCGACAGTGCTGGTTGGCTGATGCTGACCCGCGCCGCCGCCACACCAAAGCTGCCAGCTTCGGCCAACGCGATAAAGTAGCGCAACTGTTTTAGGGTGATATTCATTTGGCAAACTTATGCCAAAACACCGCAGCCGCAAGCCCGTTGCCCGTTATCCAATCAACGGTGCATATTTCCCAACCGACCGATAATGCTCCCCGAGGCGTTCCAATGCGATCCTCAACACTATTTTTCCTGACCGCGCCGACCAGCCCATCGACTTTTCAGTCTGCTCCAAACCTTCGAGCAAGCAACAACAACGATACACCACGTCCGCCAACCCTGGCCCGATTTCACACAGCGCGTCCTGCGTCCGTTTCAAACCGTCGACGGCTCCGGCCGGTGCGCCCTCTAACGGCTCGTGATTCAAAAATTCGGTCACATCCCGACTAACCTGCCGGCCCATTTTGGCAAGTTCAAAACCCTCGCGCAGCCGCTCGCCCGCTTCGACAAGATCCTTCCTCAGGAACGGATCGCCCGATTTGTCACGTCGGCGCGACAGCCCTATCAAGGGGCTTTCGACAATCGACGCGCGGGACATGCCTGCACTGTCGCGGTCAAAATCCGCAGGCGCCCAGCTTGTCGTCTGTTCAAAACCGCTGCGTGCATCCGCAAACCCCAAGGCGCGGTTTTCGTCCTGCGCGGTCATTTCACGAATGGTCGCACGGCCCAAATTCGTAATCACATAGCGGGCAACACGTGCGGTCGGATCAGAACACTGCACCCAGTCCTTGAGGGCAATCGCCTGCGCGACCCTCCGGTCGACGATCGCTGTGCGCAACGATGCCCCGTCTTCGGTTTCACGCACAATGACAGCCGTTTCCATTTCGCGTGCAACAGCCATAACCGCACCATGTTCACACAAGCGGCGCAGGATTCGTTTTGCCTCTTCTTCAATCTGCTTGCCGGTCAAATCCCCGACCTGTCCCAAGCTCTTTGTCTCGGGCCTTGCGGGCACTTGATCCTGCCGCAACACGCACGACAGCGCGCGCAGCGCATCATCGATGAGCGGATCATCGCGTCGATTCTCGAATTTGCGGATCTGTCTGAGTATCGTTGATGGGTGACATTCATTCGCCCGCGCAAGCGCACGAATGGATTGGCCATCTTCAGTATGTGCCAGATAGTTTCGCGCCGATTCCGGAACCCACGACGGCAGGGTTCCCGTGTCTTGTATGATCAGTCCTTCATGCATCCCATTACATCCCATTGCCGGGTCGTCCAGGCAATTCACAGCCGTGCTCACATCCTGTGACTCTACCTAAACGTGTTTCGTTACCTAATTCTTAACAATACCTTTTCAACATCACTATTGTTTCTTCTCTTTAAACAATGCTGACCCCATCGTGCGCCAAAACAGCATTTGCGCAACGCCCAGTAAGGATGTGTCAAAAAGAGGCACAACCACCAAACGAGGGCTAACAAATGCTTGATATTACTGGAATTTTGAGAAACCTGTCGCGGCCGAACATATTGGTCAAAGCCGCGCGACATGGCGTAGAGGACTACAATCGCATTGTTCATCTGCGCCGAATTCTGGGAAACGACACCCTGCCAAAACCAGGTGCCGCAATCATGCAAATGATAGAAATCGAACAATCTTTGAATGAAGACCGGAAAGTAAAACGGGCAACCTATTCAGTTGCCCGTCACGTCGAAGTTCTGGTGGCTATTATGGCTGAAGCGAAAACGCTTCAGGCTGCGACACGCTCTAAATAAACGCATCCGGCATGCTGGCCTTTTTCTCTGCAACATACGCGTGCAGTCGGGCCTCGATCTCGGGGTCGAGGTGCGGCTTTTGATAGGTGTCGACCATTTTTTGAACCCGGATCGCGGCCAGCGCTTGTGTATCTAATGCACCGTCCTCTTCCCATGTCTCGAATGGTTTGTAGTCCAACAAGTCTGACCGCCAGAATGCGGTTTTGAAATTCGCCTGCGTGTGCTCGCAACCCAGATAGTGGCCACCAGGTCCGACCTCGGCGATTGCGCCCATAGCCTGGCCGTTCTCGGACATATCGACCCCTTGCGCGAAATGGTGCAGGGTGCCCAGCTGATCGGCGTCCATCACGAATTTCTCGAATGACGCAACAAGTCCACCCTCGAGCCAACCACAAGAGTGCAGCATGAAATTCACGCCCGACAGCAAGCCCATGTTCAGGGAGTTGGCCGTCTCATACGCCGCCTGAGCGTCGGGCAGTTTTGATCCACAGAACGAACCGGCCGAACGATAAGGCAGTCCTAGACGGCGGGCCAGCTGCCCTGCCCCGTATGTGATATGCGATGTTTCAGGCGTCCCGAATGTCGGCGCGCCAGAGTTCATATCAATGGATGTCACCATCGCACCAAAAATGACAGGTGATCCGGGGCGGATGATCTGGGAATAGGCAACACCTGCCAGAACTTCGGCCAGAACTTGGGTCAATGTGCCTGCGACCGACACGGGCGCCATAGCCCCGCCTACGATGAACGGGCTGACAATGCTGGCTTGATTGTTCGCGGCAAAAATTTCCAACGCTCCCATCATGATGCTGTCGAAAGTCATCGGGGAGTTGATGTTGATCAGTGATGTCATGACTGTGTTTTCTTGCACGAACTCTTCGCCGAACAAGATGTTGCACATGTCGATGCTGTCTTGGGCGCGTGACGGCTCGGTGACGGACCCCATAAACGGCTTGTCCGACAGGGTCATGTGCGCCAGCAACATATCTAGGTGGCGTTTGTTCACAGGCACATCAGTTGGTTCGCAAACCGTGCCGCCCGAGTGGTGCAGCCACTTGGACATATACCCTAGCTTCACGAATTTCTCAAAGTCGGCCATAGTCGCATAGCGGCGTCCGCCGTCGACATCGCGCACAAATGGCGGACCATAAACCGGAGCCAAAACCAGATTTTTGCCGCCAACAACGACATTGCGTTCAGGATTGCGGGCGCATTGGGTGTATTCTGACGGTGCGGTTGAACACAGTTTGCGCGCCAAACCGCGCGGGATACGCACACGTTCGCCATCCACATCGGCACCAGCGGCTTTCCACCGCTCAAGCGCCTCGGGGTTGTCCACGAACATAACACCGATTTCCGCCAAAACAGTTTCAGCGTTCTGCTCGATAATATCTAGTGCGGCATCATCAAGAACCTCAAAGTTCGGGATGTTGCGCTCGATATACTTTGCAGTTTCGACGCTGACGGCTGTGCGTTCGGCCCGACGGGCGGCCCCACCGCCACCACGACCACGACGTGCGGGTTTTGCTGCTACTTCTGACATCATTCTGCCCCTTTGGAATCTTGGTTTGGGGACTTTTTACTGTGATCCGCCTTTCAACCTTGCGAAATTAACGTCGCTTGCGAAGCAAAAGCGACATTCCGCGCCTACAATGTTCGTCAAATACCAATCACATAGCAAGCACAGAATGCATGGCCTAGGTCTCGGTTGCTTCATCCCATTCGACAGCTTGTATTCCGGGTTCGACCAACAGAGGCGCCACAATCTTGTGTTGAATAGTTTCAGGTTGATCCTCGACTGAAACCAGCACCTCTAGCGTTTGCAGCCCGTCCTTTATGTCGCCTTTCTCAAAGCCGATAATCCGCACGTCGTTTTGCGACAGGATTTTCATCACGCTGATTTGGACCTCGTCCAACAGTGTTACGACGCAGCGGATGGCGATCTTGTATTCTTGCGTCAGCGGCACGCCCGCACGGGTCGTGCGCTTGAGAAACTTTACAAGTGGTCGCAACCCAAGATTAACAAAAATAACCAGACCGGTCATCAATATCGCAAATTCCCACGCGCCCGCTCCGGCCATCATTCCGACCGCTGCCGCACACCAAAGCGTGGCGGCAGTATTCAAGCCATGGATCGTAAAACCGTGGCGGAATATGATTCCAGCGCCCAAAAATCCGATCCCCGACACCACTTGGGCCGCGACGCGTGTCGGGCTGACTTCGTTTGGATAAAGCGCCGAAAACACAACAAAGGCCGCAGCACTAAGTGAAACAAGTGCATTCGTCCGCAGCCCCGCCATCCGCTGGCGCACCTGTCGCTCGGACCCGATCATCGCCCCACACAAAAGTGCCAGTGATAGGTTAAACGCAGCAACTTCTAACGCTATCGGCATTGGGTGACCTCAAGAAAAATCTACTGGTTAACTCGTCATTGCCGACCGACCCTAGGGGAGGAACGTCGCTAATTCAATTATCACTTGGGCGCCATGGCACCAATAATCGCTGAAACAGCCGCATGTCTCTTGCGAATTTCCGCAACTTGGCCTATGGCCCGCGCATGACCCAATCATCCCACGAACGCCTATTAATCATCGACTTTGGCAGTCAGGTAACGCAGCTGATCGCGCGCCGCCTGAGAGAGCTGAACGTCTATTGCGAAATCCACCCCTATCAAAACGTTGACGACACGTTTTTGGCCGATTTCGCGCCAAAGGCGGTGATCTTGTCAGGGGGCCCCGATAGCGTCACCCGCGAAGGGTCGCCCCGTGCGCCGCAGTCGATCTTTGAAATGGGCATCCCTGTCTTGGGCATCTGCTATGGCCAACAGACGATGATGCAGCAATTGGGCGGTCAGGTTGATCGCGGCCATGGCACAGCTGAATTCGGTCGCGCCTTTGTGACGCCGCAAAACAAACTGCCCCTGCTGGACGGCTGGTTCGCCACCGATAAAGAACAAGTCTGGATGAGCCATGGCGATCACGTCAGCCAGATCGCTCCCGGCTTCGAGGTCTACGGAACTTCGCCGAACGCCCCTTATGCGATCACAGCTGATGTTGCGCGCAACTTTTACGCTGTGCAATTCCACCCCGAAGTCCACCACACACCTAACGGCGCCAAACTATATGAAAATTTTGTTCGTATCGCGGGTTTTACCGGCGATTGGACGATGGGCGCCTACCGTGAACAGGCGATTGCGGCCATCCGCGAACAAGTTGGCGACAAACAGGTGATTTGTGGCCTCTCTGGAGGCGTCGATTCGTCTGTAGCTGCGGTCCTGATTCACGAAGCGATCGGCGACCAGCTGACATGTGTCTTTGTCGATCATGGCCTTTTGCGTCAGGGCGAGGCCGAAGAAGTCGTCACGATGTTCCGCGACAACTATAATATGCCGCTCATTCATGCCGACGAGCAGGAATTGTTCCTTGGCGAACTTGATGGGCAATCCGACCCCGAGACCAAGCGCAAAATCATCGGCAAATTGTTCATTGATGTGTTCCAGAAATACGCAAATGACATTGAGGGCGCGGAGTTTCTCGCTCAGGGGACTTTGTATCCCGACGTGATCGAATCTGTCTCGTTCAGCGGTGGCCCCTCGGTCACGATCAAGAGCCACCACAATGTCGGTGGCCTGCCCGAGAAAATGGGGCTGAAACTGGTCGAGCCTCTGCGCGAACTGTTCAAGGACGAGGTCCGCGCCCTTGGCGAAGAATTGGGCCTGCCCAAGTCGTTTATCGGGCGCCACCCTTTCCCCGGTCCGGGGTTGGCAATCCGGTGCCCTGGCGAAATCACCCGCGAGAAACTGGACATCCTTCGCAAGGCTGATGCGGTCTATATCGACCAGATCCGCCGCCATGGCCTGTATGACGACATCTGGCAGGCGTTTGTCGCGATTTTGCCGGTCCGCACCGTAGGCGTGATGGGCGACGGTCGCACATATGACTTTGCCTGCGCCCTTCGCGCAGTGACATCTGTTGATGGAATGACTGCCGACTACTACCCGTTTAGTCATGAATTCCTAGGTGAAACAGCAACGCGGATCATCAACGAAGTCCAGGGCATCAACCGTGTGACCTATGATATTACAAGCAAACCACCCGGAACAATTGAGTGGGAATAAGACGCCTTATCATAGGGTTATGTGCCATAGCGAATGTTGCCGGGGCCGATAACTATCTTTGCGAAGGGTCACAGCCTGACTGGTTTTTGACCCTAGCGCCCGACACCGCGCGGTTTTCATATCTGGACCGGACATCGACGCTAACGCGGCCGCAATCATCAGTCGCGGAAGGTGCGCAATGGCCCCAAGCTCATACTTTGGTAGGGCCACGGGACAGCGCAATTGTTTTGCTGACTGAGCAAAGCTGCCAAACCGGTCCTGTCTCGGCGCATATTCTGACGCAGCGCGGGCAAACACCTGTGTTGTTAACAGGATGTTGCACTAAAACTGATCTGCCCTAACCAGCAGATCAGGCCCGAACTCACCAGACACACACGATGACAATCCACGTGAGTATCCTACGTTAAACCACTGGTTTCTATTATTTAATCCAATACCCATTGCGGACCCCGACCGCAACGGCTGGCGGCCCCAATGCGGTTGCGGAAACGGATCGGTGCTAAACCAGTCTCGTAGGTCCGCAGCTGGCAAGCCAGCGCGCCGAAACAACACACCGGCCACACAATCCACTTGACGTGCGACCATCGCGCGCAACGCGGGTTCTTCTTCGCGGCGCGACTGGATCGTTCGCAATGCAACGTCCGCTACTCCATGCTGCACCTGCGCTGCATGACCGTACAAATGTGCAACCAGATAGGCGGTTTGCGCCGCGCCCATATCTTGTCCTGACACCAGAATGACATCACGGGTGGTACAGTAGACAGCCCGCGTGTTGACCGTATGATCCGCACCGCAAATGCCCTCGATCTGGTCCACCACCTGCACCAGTGGCATCCGCTCAAAGGACGCTCGGGCCGCTTGTGTTACCTTGGAAACCGGTGATGCAGCTGCGGGCGTCGCGCATAGGATTATCATCAGGCTGAGGCGGATTGTCATACCATTTCCTTTTGGGCTATCTGTAGACGAACCTAGCGCGAAAGCCCCACATGACAAACACAGTCCAAGCCGCCGTGTGGATGATCGGCGCAATCGCGTCATTCACCGCAATGGCAGTTGCTGGCCGCGCCGCCAGCATAGATTTGGATACGTTTGAAATCATGCTGTACCGGTCGCTGACCGGCATTGTTATTGTCTGGATCGCCGCCGCGGGCTTTGGTACATGGCGACAGATCAACATGCAGTCCTTTGGCCTTCATGCGGTGCGCAACCTGTTCCATTTCACGGGGCAGAATTTGTGGTTTTATGCCATAACCGTATTGCCGCTGGCCCAAGTTTTTGCCTTTGAATTTACCACTCCTATCTGGGTGATCATTCTATCCCCGCTATTGCTGGGTGAGAAATTGAACAAGATCAAAATCTTAACAATTGTATTGGGGTTTACCGGAATTTTGATGGTCGCACGACCTGACCCACAAAACCTGTCATGGGGGCTAGTGGCCGCTGCGGCCTGCGCTGTCGGGTTCGCGATGACGGCTATTACAACCAAACGTCTAACCCGTACCCAATCTATTACGACAATTCTGTTCTACCTTACCTTGATGCAGGCTCTTCTTGGGTTGATTTGCGCCGGATATGACGGCGATCTAGCGGTCCCTACTGCGCAATCTGTGCCGTGGGTAATCGTGATCGGCATCGCTGGATTGCTCGCGCATTTCTGTCTGACCACGGCGCTGACTTTGGCGCCCGCATCTGTTGTGACCCCAATCGACTTTGCCCGCTTGCCTGTCATCGCTGGCATCGGGCTGCTTGTGTATGGCGAGGCAATAGATGGCTGGGTCATCGTTGGTGCCGTGATCATCTTTGGCGCGAACTATGCCAATATTCGTTGGGCAAACAGGTAACCTTTGCAATTATGTGACGCTGTGTCGCGAGCACCCAAGTTACGTAGGGTAAATAATTGACCGAATCTGGCGCGGGTTCTTAGGGTCATGTCAGCAAAATTTTTCTTGATAGGGATGGAAACATGAAAAAGTTTATGACCGCAGGCGCAGCACTGCTGCTGACCACTACCGCTGCGACCGCCGGCGGGCTTGACCGTTCGGGTCAGGGCATTGGCGCGCTATTCGAAGATGGCGGCTATGCCGAACTTAGCTTTGGCTCGGTCACACCATCCGTGTCGGGCGCATTCACCATTCCCGCAGGCCCTGGCGCCGGTCTACAGCTTGGGTCTGGCAACGTCGCCAAGAGCTATACCCAGCTCGGATTTGCAATCAAACAAGACATCAACCCGCAGCTGTCTTTTGCAGTGATTTTTGACCAACCGTTCGGCGCAAGCGTCAACTATGATGAAAACGACACAGGTTACCCGCTTGCTACAGCCGGAGCAGAGCTGAATTCCAGCGCGATCACCGCCTTGGCCCGTTACAAGCTGAACGACAATATCAGCGTGCATGGTGGTGCCCGCTACGTCACAACCGAAGCAAAAATCCGCAACATCGGCGGCTTGTACTCTGCTGATGTTCAATCCGCCTCCGACACTGGTTTTGTTGTCGGCGCCGCATACGAGCGTAAAGACATCGCGATGCGCGTGGCACTGACATATTCGTCCGAAACCGAATTCAGCAACAACACATCCGTTGGACCAGGCGGCCCGGAAGGCCCCACCGAATACAAGATGCCACAGTCGGTTAACCTGGACTTCCAGACCGGTGTAGCCGCTGACACGCTTGTGTTCGGTTCGGTGCGTTGGACCGATTGGTCCGAAACATCGATCACACCCTTCGGCTACCCTGGGGGGCCGTTGGTGTCTTATGAAAACGACACTGTTGCCCTTAACATCGGTGTAGGTCGCCGGTTCAACGATCAGCTGTCTGGCTCGATCTCGGTTGGTTATGAAAAAGCACAAGGCGGTCTGGCCAGCAACCTCGCCCCGACCGACGGGTCCATGTCCCTAGCACTGGGTGCTGCCTACGATATGGGCAACGGGATGGAGCTGTCAGGCGGCGTGCGCTACGTCAAGCTGGGCGACGCGACCACCGAACTGGTTGGTGCGGATTTCTCGGGCAACTCTGCATTGGGTGTTGGGATCAAGATCGGCTATTCATTCTAAGCTGGCCATCCATTTTCCTAGAAAGCCCCGACCAAATCGGTCGGGGCTTTTTTGTTGCGCATGTTTCGGGTTGCCCGAAACTGTCGAATGTCTAAGCCTTGTGTCATGAACGAACAAAAAACCATATCGACCCGCGCTTGGGCGGAACTATTGCTATTGTCGCTGATCTGGGG
Source organism: uncultured Roseobacteraceae bacterium (assembly GCA_964022195.1). GTDB lineage: Bacteria > Pseudomonadota > Alphaproteobacteria > Rhodobacterales > Rhodobacteraceae > Yoonia. Next base: position 36,933 of record CAXIAS010000005.1, on the reverse strand, counting down.
GGGGTCCTTTCTGGCAGTGCGGATCGCGTTGGACGAAGTCGGACCGCTGACAGCTGTAGCCCACCGTACAGGTTGGGCGATGGTTGCCCTATGGCTGTATATCACTGTGCGGCGCCTGCCGTTGCCCACCTCGCTGCGCGTTTGGGGGGCGTTTTTGGTCATGGGGCTGCTGAACAACGTGATCCCGTTTTCACTGATGGCGTGGGGACAATTATATATCGAAACTGGCCTCACGTCGATTTTCAACGCAGCAACGGCGGTTTTTGGTGTCGTCGTCGCCGCAATGGTGTTTGCCGATGAACGACTGACCAGTCGGCGGCTTGTCGGCGTTGTTTTGGGGTTCGTCGGGGTGGCAACGGCTATTGGCTTGCAAGCCTTTGCCAGTTTCGACTTGCGCTCTGCGGGGCAGCTTGCGGTTCTGGCGGGGGCGTTATCCTATGCCGTTGCGGGCGCTTGGGCGCGCAAAACGTTAGGGCACCTGCCACCACAAATAGCAGCGGCAGGGATGGTGACAGGTGCAACAGTCGTCATGGTGCCGCTTGCTTGGTGGTATGAGGGCCCGCTCACGCTGGATCTGGCCGCGCGCACATGGGGCGCAATCGGGTATTACGCCCTGATTGCCACCGCATTGGCCTATCTGCTGTATTACCGCGTGTTGGGCATGGCCGGTTCAGGCAACCTGATGATTTGCACACTGATGATCCCGCCGGTTGCCATTGCCCTAGGTGCCACCGTTCTGGGCGAGGACCTGCCGCTGCGCGCCTACATCGGCTTTGGTATCCTGACCATCGGTCTGATTATTCTGGATGGCCGGCTGCTAACCCGTCTAACACGGCGCGCGCGGCCCTAAGGCCCGGTGCATCGCCTTTCTTGCCCAACCGGAGCATCGTTTCGGACATTGCCGCACGCTGTGTGTCGGGATCGGCCAATACTTTCGAAACCGCCGCGGCAATGTCATTTGCGACACAGGCCTTGCCGATGAACTCCGGCACCGCGCGCGTTTCGCTGACCAGATTGACCAAAGTGACAGTATCCACGAGCAACAGCCGGCCAATGATTATCCGGCTGATCGGTGACATGTCATAGGCAATCACCATCGGCGTGTCATTTGCCGCCAGTTCCAACGACACGGTGCCGGACGCCGCGACAGCAACATCTGCCGCAGCAAACACACCGCGTTTTGATGTGTGATCGTCAGGTGCCAAAATCTGCGGGGCGACAGGCCAGTCCGCCGACAATTCCTGCACCAGACCGGTTACGTTCGGCGTTGTGGGGATCACAAACCGTGCGTTGGGGTGATCACGCGCCACGTGACCCGCGACATCCCCGAACCGTCCCATCAAGCGCCGGACCTCGCTACCACGGCTGCCCGGTAGCATCAGGACCAACGGGCTGGTTCCAGCCCATGCCGCCGCCTTATCCCGGCTCGCAAGTGCGTCCGTCACAACGGGGTGCCCGACAAAGTCACACCGCATCCCCGCCGCTTGCATCAACGGCGGCTCGAACGGAAACAGGGCCAACACCTGATCGATGTGCCGCGCCATTTTGACTGCGCGTTTTGGGCGCCATGCCCATACCGTCGGGGCCACATAGTGAACCGTCCTGATGTCACTGGCCGCTTTGACCAACTTGGCTACACGCAGGTTGAATTCGGGGGCATCAATTGTAATCACAACATCAGGCCTGGTGCTGAGAACCGCATCGGCCATTTGCCTGACACGCGCCTTTAGCGCCCTGTATTTCGGCAATATCTCGGTCAGGCCCATGACGCTTAGCTCGTCCATCGCAAAGCGGCTGTGCAGCCCCTGCTCTTGCATGCGCGGGCCACCGACACCGTCGAATGCGACGTCGGGACGCAACTGCCGAAGGCCCTGCATCAGCGCCGCCCCAAGCTTGTCCCCCGACGCCTCGCCCGCGATCACAAATACCCGCATCAGCCTTCGGTCCTTGGGCGCACCCACAAAGCCATGCCATGATCGTCCAACTCGGCAACGACGGCTTGCAGGTCCAAAACCATGACGCCTCCGGCCTCGATGATGATACCGTCTAGCCCCGCCTTGGCCGCCGCCTGCGCCGTCCCTAGGCCGATTACAGGCAAATCCGCTCGGCGATCTTGGTCTGGCTTGGGCGCTTTGTATAGAAAACCGCCCTTAGCCGGCGCCGTGCTGGCCAACATGGCGTCGGTGCCGTCCGGGCCCTCTTCGGCCAACACAGCAGCGGGCCCTACGACGCAAGCTTGTCCTTGATCCTGCGCACCCAAACGGGCAATGACACGTTCGCCCAGCACCGCCGCCTGCATCATCGTCGATCTTGGTTTGGCGCGGGTTGGCACGCTTGCAACAGGCAATAGTTCGGGCGCGAGGGTATGCGCGCCGACGACAGTCAGGCCGCGATCCTCGAAAATTCCGATGATGGCCCGCAACGCGCCATCGTCACCCTTGGAAATGGCATCGATGATGATCGCCATCAAAGGCGCCGTATCGGGGCCGACCAAAGACGGATCAATCACCGGCCGCCGGACCGCCCCGGCAAAGCACACCTTGCGCACGCCGCGGGCTGTCAAATCATCCAAAAATGCGCCCAGCTGTTCGATACGAAACGTCACATCAACCGGCAGATCGGGCGCAAAGCCCTGCATCGCACAAACAACGATATCCCTTCGCAGGCCCAAAACCGCGCGCGGCAGATCGCCCGTTCCGGCAATCAACGCCAGCATCAGCGCGGCGTCAGGAAATTGCGGTCACTCTCACCCAGAATAAAGTCGACCATTTGCTGCACATAGGCGCTGTCGGTCTCTTCGGCCAGACGTGCGGCTCGATCATGGAACGTTCCGTCCCCATCCTTGAGCATCTGAAACGCGGCCCGCAAGGCCGTAATATCTGACCGGTCAACGCCCTTGCGTTTCAGGCCAACCAAATTCAGACCGTCCAACGTGCCGCGGGGCCCCATAACCAGACCGTGCGGCACCACGTCATTGGTGACCATCGATAGCGCCCCGATGATCGCGCCCTGCCCGATCCGAACGAATTGATGCACGCCGCACAGACCGCCAATGATGACGTCGTCTTCGATGATGCAGTGACCTGCTATCGCGGTTGAGTTGACGACTATGACGCGGTTACCCAATTGTGCGTCGTGGGCAATGTGACAACCGGCCATAAACAACCCGTCATCGCCAATTTTGGTCAGTCCCCCACCGCCTTCGGTGCCGGTGTTAATCGTCACATGTTCCCGGATCCGGTTGCGTTTGCCGATCCGCAATTGTGTGATCTCACCGTCGAATTTCTTGTCTTGCGGGATCTCGCCGATCACCGAAAAGGGAAACACAATTGTATCGTCCCCAATTTGCGTGTCGCCAGTCACAACGACATGCGATTTCAATTCGACCCGCGCGCCCAACACAACGTTGGGACCAACGATGCAGAATGGGCCAATCGTGCAATCCGTAGCAATCCGTGCCGAAGGATCCACTACCGCAGAAGGGTGAACCCCGCTCATTCGGCCTTAAGGTCCATCATTGCAGTGAATTCCGCCTCGGCGGCCAACTCTCCATCTACGGTGGCGACCCCTTTGAATTTCCAAACTTTACCGCCCGGCTTGCCGCGCGTGGTTTCCAGTTTCATCTCAAGCACATCACCGGGCACCACCATGCGGCGGAATTTGCAACCGTCAATCGCCATGAAATAAACATTCAGGTTTCCGTCCGTCAGGCCAAGGCTGGTGCCTACCATAACAGCCGCAGTTTGGGCCATCGCCTCGACGATCGTCACACCCGGCATGATCGGATTGCCGGGGAAATGACCCTGAAAATGAGGCTCGTTCATGGTGACGTTTTTGATCCCCACTGCGGAGTTAATCCCGTCGATGTCGCGCACTTTGTCGACCAGCAGAAACGGATAACGGTGCGGAATAATCTTTTGGATCAGCTTGATGTCGGCGATTGTGGGCGTATCTGTCATGGTGAACGGGTCCAATATTTTATGCAGTCTACCCCTAGCAAAGCGGGGAGAAAGCGGCAAGCAAAGCCTTATTCACTGTCGGGCGACGCGACCGCTGGTGTGCCGTCGCCCAAACGTTCATCGATCCGAGCGACGGCCTGATCCGTGATGTCGACTGCGTTCAAGCTAAGCAGTACAATCTGCTGGTTCAGCAAGGCCACTGCGCCACGTTCGACCATGATTTCGCCCAATATATTCCGGACCTGTTCGAGAAACCGGTTCGGCGCGTTTTTCTGCCGCTCGTTGAATGCGGTGATGGCCGCGTCGCGGGTGCGCCGGATTCCTTGTACGCGGGCGTCAAATTCCTTGGCCGCTGCTCGAAAGTCGTCAGGTTTCATTGCCTCGCGACGCTCGGTCAGGGATTGCTCTTCTTCGGTTAGCGCCTGTTCGATACCATCGTTTTCGCGCTGTAAGGACATGCCTTGTTCGCGCAATTCGGCAGCGATCCGTTGGCCCAGTTTAGTGCGCCGGTACAACTGATCGGTATCGACCACGACAACCGCAGACAAGGTGGTGCCCAACTGGCGCGCCTCTTGCGCCGTCAAAGCCGAGCACCCCAGCCCGAGGATAAAAGCCGCAATCATCCAAAGGTGTCTGACCAACATCAGAACGACGTCGAGATTGTCACGTCAAAGTTCTTGGGGCGGTCAGACGCTTGTGCATCCAACGCCTCGGTGAAGTTGAACCGCAATGGTCCAATCGGTGTTGTCCAAAAGATGGAAACCCCAGCAACCGTGCGACCGGTAAAGTCGTTATACAAGACATTCGTGCCCGCCGGTGGCGTGCGCCCGATGTCCCAAACCGACCCGTAATCAACAAACGCACCGCCCGTGATGCCATACTCGCTGGGCAGGCCCAACGGGAACTCTGCTTCTAGACGCGCGACGGCAAATGTATTGCCACCCAAAGCATCATCAGTTCCAGCGTCACGTGGCCCAATGCCACCGTATTCAAAGCCCCGCATGATCCGACTGCCCAAGAAGAACCGGTCCGTAATCCGGCTGTTACCCTCACTAAAGTCCAGATGACCTGCCTCGAGGCTAGCACGCAGAGTGATCTCTTCGTTGAACACCTTGGTTTCTGCCACGGCCAAAGCGGTCGTCTTGGCGTATTGAGTATCGCCAAAGCCGAACTCTTGGCCAAATCTGAGCATCACACCCGTGTTCGGGTCCAACCCTGTCCGACGCGTGTCAAAGCTATAGGAATACCCGACCGAACTGCCGCCCAAGCCGCCCAAAGCTGCGTCATCCTTGATGATTTGACTGGCCGCAGCGTCCACATCCGAAATGTCGGCATAACGGTAAGCGTAGAACAGCGACAAACGCCCGTTTTCACTCACAGGAAAGGACAGTGACGGTTTGAAGCGGAATGTCTCGGTGTCGTATAGCGCGTTCTCGTTGTCAGTCGTTCCGTATTCGATATCAAGACCAAGCGTCAAATCACGGCCCAACAACTGCGGCTCGACGAAAGAGAAATTGAATACACGATTGGTTCTAGCGGTAGACAGTTGAAAATTCAGCTTTTGCCCGCGCCCGAGAAAGTTCGCCTCTCGGAAGGTAGCCAAAAGACCAAAACCGGTATCGGTGTTATAGTTCGCGCCGAATGACAACGAGCCTGTATTCTTTTCAGTGACGTCAACGTCCACAATCACCTGATTTGGCGACGTCCCCTCGCGGGCATTCACATTGGCGTTTCCAAAGAACCCCAAGGCGCGGATTCGCTCTGCGCTTTGACGGATTTCACGCGGGTTGAACGGGTCCCCTTCGACGGTACGGAACTGGTTGCGCACAACTCGGTCCAGCGTTGTTGTATTGCCTTCAATATCGATCCGCTCAACAAAAATGCGCGGGCCGCGAACCAATACGAATTCAAGATCCAGCTGCAAGGCGCGGCTGTCGCGCTCAATGCGCGGATCAACTTGCAGGAAATTGATCCCCATGCGTTGAGCCAAACGCTCCAGCCGCGAAATTTCAAGGTCGACAGCTTCTGGCGAATAGACCGAACCCGTTAGCTTGCGCAGCTCGTCTTGGAATACTTTCGCGTCGGCTTCTGGGATATTCGACGTGACGGTCACATCGCCAAAAGTATAGCGCTGCCCCTCTTGCACGTTAAATGTCACAAGATAGGCATCCCGTTCACGGGTCAGTGCCACGTCGACGTTTTGCACAACAAAATCGATGTAACCGCGGGACTGGTAGAAATCAGTCAACGCACGGCGATCAAAGGCGATGCGGTCCTCGACAAACGTATCGCGCGAGATAATCGCCCGCAAGAAACCAGCCTGTTTGGTGCCAAGTTGACGACGCAATCGGCCTTCGGAAAACGTCCGGTTTCCAACGAATGAAATGCGCTCGATTTCGGTCACACCCGATTCCGATATTTCAAACACCAAATCCACACGGTTATCGGCAAGTGGAATAATCCGCGGCCGGACAGATGCGTTGATCCGTCCTTTATCCACATAGGCCTGTGTGATCGCAGCGGTATCAGCCTCGGCTAGTGACGGATTGAAAACGCGGCGCGGCTGGGACCGGACAACGGCCATCAAAGCAGCATCCTTCAGGCGCGAATTGCCCTCGATACTGATACGGTTGATCGTCGCGAATTCAACAAGTTCAATAACCAACGTCGATCCGCGCGGCGTCAGCGACACCTCTTGGAACAGGCCCGATGCACGCAGGCTTTGGGCGGCGTCATTCAGTTGGGCCGCTGTGATCTGTTCCCCACGGGCGATTCCCGCAGTCGTTAGGACGGTTCCGTCCTCGACCCGTAGGTTCCCGTTGATCTGAACGTCGTTAAAAACGTAAGTTTGTGCGTTCGCCTGAGTGGCAAAAACAGCCATAATCCCAAGAATTAACACAAAAAATAACCGCTGCGCGGTGGTTAGCAGTGGCGTGGCAGCACGCGCGACAACACGGTTCATTTTATTAGCCTGTCATTAACATCCCAGTGGCTACCGAAGTAACGCCTTGGTTCCCTGATGTCAAAAACAACAAACGCGCCCGATGGCGCGTTTTCGCTGACTAGAACGTGACCGAATTACATAGCGAGGTTGGGCACCTGAGAAAACGCAACAAAGGCCGCTATGTAGAGCGCGGCAACCAATGCCGCCCCCATCATCAGGCGATCCCAGTTAAGGCGCAGAACAAATGACAGGCCGTTATAGCTCTGGGTCAGCGTTTGCATGGTGTTTCTCCTTGGCTTGGTTAATACGTAGCGTCGGAAAAAGGCACAAATGTGGCAGCTTCAGGGCGTCTTAGGGACAAAACAGCAGGTCATTGAACACAGCAAAGATCATCAGCGTAGCGATCAGCGCAAGCCCCATCATCATCATCACGTTGTATACGGCGACCGACGGTTTACGGCGTGTTACGGCCTCATAGGCATAAAACACCAAATGACCACCGTCCAAAATTGGAACGGGAAACAGGTTCAACAAACCAACGCCTGCCGACAACATGCCAATCAACCACAAAAAACTGGTACCGCCCTGAGAAGCCATCGCGCCACTGGTTTCGGCAATGCCGACAGGGCCCGACAAGTTACAGGTCGAAATCTGCCCCGTCAGAACATGATACATACCCGACAATGAGGATGTGATAACAAACAATACCCGTTCGGACCCCGCGACAAGCGCCTCACCCAAACCCAGTTTTTCTGTTTGTTCTTCAAAAAACACGCCACCGGTCACGCCGATCATATAACGCGTCTCGAACCCGCCTTCGGGCAATGTCTGGTCAACCGCGCGCGGTGCCAACGTTACGTCCAGCACCTTGCTATCGCGCCAGATCGTCAGAACCAGTGGGGCACCTTTTGCGGCTGCAACGGCCTCAATCAATTGCGAAAATGCAACGACCGGCACTCCGTCGATTTGCGTGATGACATCGCCGCCGCGCAAACCCGCATCATCCGCGGCAGACCGCGGAATAAAGGTCGCGACCGCCGAGGGCATCAAATACGGTCCCTGAACGGTCATATCGCGACCGTCACGGCGGATTTGGTAATTAATCACGGGCTGCAAGGGCAAGGCGCCGATAATATCCTGACCGCCTCCGATCTCCATCCCTTCGACCGCTACCAAAACGTCCCCTGCTTGTAGCTGGTTCACATAGTTTGGCGGTAGCGGGATCGCCCCTTCATAGGTCAGCGGGTCCGTCGAGCGCCCATTGGCCATGATTACACCGCTGATCACAGCAATCGCGAGGATAAAGTTGAACACAGGGCCCGCAGCAACAGTTAGAACCCGCGCCCAAAGCGGTGCCCCGTGCATCGTGCGACGTTGCTCGGCCTCGGGCACATCGCCGGTTGTCCCTGCGCTGGCCGCATTCGCATCGCCCAAGAATTTAACATAGCCACCAAATGGCAGCGCCGCGAATTGCCATTTCGTCCCGCGCTTGTCGACGCGGCTGAACAGAACCGGCCCGAACCCAAGGCTGAACACCTCGGCATGAATCCCACACCAGCGCCCGACAATATAGTGGCCGTATTCATGGATCGCCACGATAACCGACAAGGCAACGATGAACGCCACCATTGTAAAGAGTCCACTACCGACCCCGCCATAAAGTGCTGAAAAATCCATGTCTTAACTCATTTTCTCTACGACTTCGGACGCGCGAACGCGTGCAAGCCTGTCTGTTTGCAATACCGTATCCAACGACATTGGGACATTTTGCAGCCCGTCGCGGGCCAACATCGTGTCAATTGTCCTAGCGACAACATCTGCCATTTGCATGAATCCGATTTTCCGCGCGATAAACGCATCCAAAGCATGTTCTTTGGCCGCGTTGAACACGCACCCTGTCATGCCCCCTGCCCGCATTGTGTCATCCGCCAGCTTTAGCGCCGGAAACCGGACCGGATCGGGTGCTTGAAAATCCAGCTGCCCGATTTTGGTCAGGTCCAGCCGCTCGACCGGCACATGACCACGCTCGGGCCAGTGCAGCGCGTAACCGATGGCATGTCGCATGTCGTGCGGCCCGACGTGCGCCATCAACGCCCCGTCGGCAAAGCCAACCAATGCATGAATCAAGCTTTGAGGGTGGATAATCGTCTCGATTTGATCAGGGTGGACGCCAAAAAATTCTTTGGTTTCAATTATCTCCATCCCTTTGTTGAACATAGAGGCGCTATCGATTGTGATCCGTTGCCCCATTTCCCAGTTGGGATGGTTCGCCGCTTGTTGCGGCGTCGCCCCGTCCAGTTCAGCCAACGGCCAGTCCCGGAACGCACCTCCGCTAGCGGTTATGATGATCCGTTCAACGGCGGCAATGTCTTCACCAACCAGTGCCTGAAACACGGCCGAATGTTCGCTATCGACGGGCAGGATTGTAGCATCGTAATCGCGGGCTCGTTGCATCAGGATGGGGCCCGCAGTCACCAGCGATTCCTTGTTGGCCAATGCCAGTGTCGTGCCTTGCTCCAAAGCTCGCCAACCAGGCGCAAGCCCCGCCGCACCGATGATTGCCGACATGATCCAGTCCGCAGGTCGCGTCGCGGCTTCGGCGATGGCCTCCGCTCCGCAGGCGGCCTCAACCGCTGTGCCCGACAGCGCATCCTTGAGGTCGGAAAACAGCGACTGGTCCTCAATCACGGCCATTTCTGCATTTAATTCAATGGCATCACGGGCCAGTTGCGCAACATTGCGACCACCAGTCAATGCCACGACTTTGTAGGCGTCGGGCGCGCGGCGGATCAGATCAATTGTGCTTTGACCGATTGATCCCGTGGCCCCCAAAACGGTGACTGTCTTCAAAAGGCCACTCCGGGCACATTCCAGAATGTCGCTATGAGCAACATAAACAATGCAGCCCCCAAGAGAGCGTCAAACCGGTCAAACAATCCGCCATGGCCCGGGATCAGGGTTGAACTGTCTTTGACACCCATCCGCCGTTTGAACGCGCTTTCGGCGATATCCCCCATCTGCCCCGCAAAGCTAAGAACTACCGACAACAAAATCACTACCGGTCCGGCATTTGTGAACAAGGTAAACAGCCAGCCAACCACAGCGGCTGCGACCCAGCCTGCAACGGTGCCCGACCACGTTTTCTTGGGACTTATTTTGGGCCAGAATTTGGGCCCGCCGAATGCGCGGCCCGCGAAATAGCCGAATATATCTGTGACAATCACAACCGACATCAGCCACAGCAAGTAGGTAAAACCGTAATCAACGCGGAAATGCACCAATCCCCAACCTGCGACGGGAATGGCCAATGCAAACAAGAAAAACGCGCCGCGCTCTTTTTTGATCTGGCTTGCCCCGATGATCGGCACAATCAAAAACAGCGCAAGCGCCCAAGAGCCTGTTTGTGTCAGATGCCCCGACAGCACCGATGCGGATAGGGCCGCCATCAACATACCTGGTGTCGGGCGGTCGGGTGCGATCATCATCCACAGTTCCCAGACCATGACGGCTGTAACAAACACCACCAGCATCTGGAACCAAACGCCGCCAGCGATGACGCCAACTGCCCCCACCAGAACCATTGCCGCACTCGAAGCAAGCCGCACAGTCAGATCATCCCAATTCGACCCGGCCATATCAGGCGGTTACCGCGCCAAACCGGCGGTCCCTCTGATCATATTTGCTCACCAGGCTTTTGAATTCCGTCGATGTGAAATCCGGCCACAACGTGTCCACAAATTCGTATTCCGCATAGGCCGACTGCCATAATAGAAAATTAGAAATGCGGGCCTCGCCACTGGTGCGGATCACCAGATCGGGGTCCGGCAGGAAACGTGTGTCCAAAAACTTGGACAGGGTTTCGGCATCCACGTCTTTGTGGCTTAGGCGGCCCTGTTCGACCTCATAGGCCAGCCGTTGGGCTGCGCGGGTGACTTCATCGCGGCCACCGTAGTTCAGGGCAATTGTCAAATGGACCCGATCGTTGTCGGCTGTGAACAGCTCCAACTCGTCCATCAACGACACCAATTTGTCGTCCAGCTTTACTCTGTCACCGATAAAACGGACGCGCACACCGTCTTGGCACAGCGCCTTAGCTTCTTTTTCAATATAACGACGGAATAGGCGCATTAGGCCCGCAACTTCGGTCTGGGTCCGCTTCCAGTTTTCTGTCGAAAACGCAAAAATGGTCAGATATTTGACACCGGCATCGGGACAGGATTCGACGATTTCGCGCACACGTCGCGCACCTGCATGGTGCCCAAAGAGCCGCGGCTTGCCGCGCTGCTGCGCCCAACGCCCGTTACCATCCATAATGATGGCGACATGGTTCGGACCGGTTTCATTTGCGTGATTGGCCATAACACGGCCCCCTTTTGACTGCTCTTAGACCTGCATGATTTCTTCTTGCTTGGCCTCTAGGGTCTGATCGACCTTCTTGATGTGCTCGTCCGTCAATTCCTGAACAGCACCTTCCCAGAACTTCTGGTCATCCTCGGACATGCCGTCGGCCTTGGCTTTTTTGATCTGGTCCATACCGTCACGGCGCAAATTGCGGACGGAAACGCGGGCGCGTTCGCCATAGTCGCCGGCCACTTTGGTCAACTCGCGGCGGCGTTCTTCGTTCAGCTCAGGGATCGGCAACATGATGATTGTGCCGTTCAGCTGCGGGTTGATGCCCAGTCCGCTTTCACGGATGGCCTTTTCAACCTTACCAACCAGTCCTTTGTCCCACACATTGATTGTGACCATACGTGGTTCTGGCACGTTTACTGTGCCGACCTGATTGATTGGCGTCATTGTGCCGTATGCATCGACCATCACCGGTTCTAGCATCGAGCCAGAGGCGCGACCGGTCCGCAAGGACGCCAGTTCAACGCGAAGGTTTGCAATGGCGCCATCCATACGGCGGCCCAGATCGTCGGTATCAAGCATAAAATCGTCGGACATGTCTCTGCTCAGTCTATCAGTTGTTTCTAGCGCTATACCGCAGGGTCGTCGCAGAAGTATAGCCTTTTGCCATTATCAATTGGCGACAAGCCGCTGGCGGCTTGTGCACGTCTTGCGCAGGCTAGTCTTTGACGAGGGTATAGGTCCCCTCACCCGCCAATATTCCCTTGAACCCTCCCGGCTCGTCCAGACTAAAGACGATGATCGGCAGTTTGTTGTCGCGGGCCAATGCAATCGCGCTGGCGTCCATCACACCTAGGTGTTTTGCCAACACGTCATCATAGCTAACCGTGTCATAGCGCACAGCGTCATCGTGTTTGGCGGGGTCCTTGTCATAGACACCGTCTACCTTGGTGCCCTTCAAGATCGCCTCGCAGGCCATTTCATTGGCGCGCAACGTGGCCGCAGTGTCCGTTGTGAAATATGGATTTCCCGTACCCGCAGCAAAGATGCATACACGTTTCTTTTCAAGGTGGCGCACGGCACGACGACGAATATACGGCTCGGCCACTTCGTTCATAGTGATCGCACTGATCACGCGAGTGTGGATGCCCAGTTCCTCTAGCGCCGATTGCATCGCAAGCGCGTTCATCACTGTGGCCAGCATGCCCATATAGTCGGCGGTGGTCCGCTCCATGCCTTGCGCGCTGCCTTGAAGCCCGCGAAAGATATTGCCGCCGCCGATAACCATGCAAATCTCGACACCCAAATCATGGACTGTCTTGACCTCTTTTGCGACGCGCTGAACGGTTGGTGGATGCAGACCAAAGGACGTGTCGCCCATCAACGCCTCGCCCGAGATTTTCAGCATCACCCGCTTATAGGATGGGTGGTCGGTCTCGGTCATGCGCATGTCCCCCGCAATATGGTTTTGATTTCAGCCAACTTGCCCCAAAAACGAGGGCGCTTCAATATCTTGGGGTGCATTTTCATGTCTCTTTGGGTAAGCCCGCGAAATGATCGAGATTTCAGCCCATAAACCAGTGTTGATTGCAGGCCCGACAGCGTCAGGTAAATCAGCGTTGGCCCTGCATATCGCCAAGACCCAAGGTGGGGTTATCGTGAATGCCGATGCATTGCAGGTGTTCGACGGCTGGAGCATTGTCACCGCACGGCCCGACGCTGTCGATCTGGCACAGGCCCCGCACCATTTATATGGTCATGTTTCCCATGATGCACCTTACTCGACTGGTCAATGGCTGCGCGATGTTGTCCCGTTTTTAAAAGGCCCACGCCCGATCATTGTCGGTGGAACAGGATTGAATTTCCACGCCCTTTTAAATGGATTGGCACAGATTCCCGCGACACCAAATAGCTTAAGAGAACGCGGTAACAGTCTGACATTGAACGAATTATTGACACAGCTGGACGCGGGCACCACGGCTCTTATTGATACAAACAACCGGATGCGTGTCCAGCGCGCTTGGGAGGTTCTGCACGCCACAGGCAAGCCGCTTGCACAATGGCAAGCCGAGACCCCGCCCGCTTTGCTGCCGCACGGCGACGCAACACTGATCACTCTGACCAGCCCTGTCGACTGGCTGAACGAACGGATCGAGCGGCGTTTTGATTTAATGCTGGACCAAGGCGCATTGGACGAGGCCCGTGCAATGTTGTCCGGCTGGCAACCTACCCACCAATCATCAAAAGCGATCGGCGCGCCTGAACTAATCGCCCATTTGCGCGGTGAGATGACGCTAGATGCGGCACGTCAGGCTGCAATCATCGCATCACGACAATACGCCAAACGCCAACGCACATGGTTTCGGTCAAAACATAAAGCTTGGCATAGCCTTGATGTTTCATCCACAGAGTTACCCACAGCTTTCACGTTTTTGCCCTAATTTTAACGTTGTTTTAGACGATTAGCCGCGCCTAAGCTGTTCGAACGAAATCGCGGGGGAAGCCATGCCAATTGCTACAGAACAACAACCGACGGCTCTTAGTCTTTCGTCCATTGGTCATAACGCTAACGTCGGTAGATGGCGCACCGAGGCAATGCGTAGCCATTCGACGCCGCGGCTCTTGTTTATCTCCAGGGGCCAAGGCCGGATTACCGTCGCAGGACTAACAAGCGGTTATGGCCCCAATAATCTGATCTATATCCCCGCACATACGATGTATGGGTTCGAGGTCGGTCAAACAGTTTTTGGCCAGATCCTGACAATTCCCCGCGCCATGGCAGATGAATGGCCCCGCGACGCAAAGCATTTGCGCTTGCGCGATGTTTTGGTTCAAAAGGAACTGTCTTCGATGTTCGAAGCCCTTGAGAAAGAACTGAAAGCCGCGGGCAACACCCATTCGCGTGCCGCCCATTACCATCTGGGGCTGATGGCTGTGTTTTTTGAACGCCAGATCGATGCAGCCCCGATCGATACACTCAAACGCCGCTCGAACAGCAGCACCGCGCGGCTGGTTGCCGCCTACTCTGATTTGATCGAACGCGATTACCGCCGTGACATGCGCGTGGCCGACTTTGCCCGCATTTTGGGGGTGACGCCGACGCATCTGACCCGTTGCTGCAATCAGACATGTGGCAAATCTGCCCTAGCATTGCTGCGGGACCGTGTTCATTACGAGGCCTGTGCCCTATTGCGCGATACCCGTGCTCCGATCAATGAAATCGCAACCGAGCTGGGTTTCCGGTCCGCGGCTTATTTCGCGCGCAGTTTCGCCGCCAGAGCGGGCACAACTCCATCGGATTTTCGCAAAAACGGCGCAGCGGCGCGGTTGCGGTCAACGGGTGGTCGCGCGTCTGCATCGGGCATGGCCGGGACCTGGGGTTAGAGGCAGGAACCCGCGTCGCGGCCAATGATCTAGCGCCCCAAAATAATCCGCACGTAATTCTGGGTCTCACGATAAGGCGGGATACCATTATAGCGTTCGACTGCACCAGGACCCGCGTTATAGGCCGCAAGGGCCAGTCGCCAATCGCCAAATTTCTCATACTGCCAACGCAAATACTTCGCGCCCCCCTCAAGGTTCTGTACCGGATCAGACGCATTGACCTGCAACTGCCGTGCGGTTTGTGGCATCAATTGTGCCAATCCAATCGCCCCTTTGACCGACAGCGCCTTGGGGTTCCAGCCGCTTTCTTGTTGCACGAGCCGCAAGAACAAATCCTCAGGAATACCATTTTTGCGCGCCGCGGTGCGCGCGGCAATCAAGAATGGCCCACGATAGGTACCTGTATAGGACGGTATAATCCCTGCGGCCGTTGGGATTTCAGCACGCGGCGGCTGCAGTCGGATCGAATTGTTATATTGTTGCGACGCCCTGTTATCGAGAACATCTAACTGGTTTTGAAAAAGCAGGCTTCTGGAGCGGCTGGAAAACGTATCGGCGAGGACCGCTTGCGGCAATCCAAGTGCCCCGACAACGATTGAAATAACAAGCAAACGCATGATTCAGACCCAACATCCCAGATACGCCGCGCAGTTTAGAGGAATTTGCAAGATCCGCCAGAGGTTGGGTCAAAGAAACGCCCTGTAAACCTTGTTCCGGCATCCCAGCTCTGTCACAACATTTCGAAAGCAAGAGAATCGCAAGGGGAAAACCATGGCCGGTAGCGTCAACAAAGTCATCTTGATTGGCAATCTGGGGCGCGACCCCGAGGTGCGATCGTTCCAGAACGGTGGTAAGGTTTGCAACCTTCGGATTGCGACATCCGAGACATGGAAAGATCGCAATACGGGCGAGCGCCGCGAAAAAACGGAATGGCACTCGGTCGCCATTTTCCAAGAGGGCCTTGTGCGGATTGCAGAACAATACCTGCGCAAAGGATCAAAGGTCTATATCGAAGGCCAGCTTCAGACCCGCAAATATCAGGCGCAGGACGGATCCGATAGATATAGCACCGAAGTTGTCTTGCAGGGCTTTGGCGGCACATTGACCATGCTTGACGGGCGCGGCGAAGGTGGCGGCGGTTCGTCTGACGGTGGCTATGGCGGTGGCTCGTCGGGTGGCGGCTATGGTGGCGGTGACCAAGGTGGATATGGCGGCGGATCGTCAGGCAACAATGGCGGCGGCGGCCGGTCCGACATGGACGACGAAATTCCGTTCTAAGGGATCGGGCGATGGGCTAAAGCCCGTCGTAACCCAGCTACGGATCAAACATTGGGCTGCGCAATCTGCGTGGCCTTTTTGTTTGTATCAGCCCTTGTGGGCCAACGCCTCGGAAAGCACGTCGCGTACGGAATTTTCTGGCACATCACTGGTGACAAATGCCTCACCAATGTCCCGGACCATGATGAACCGAAGTTGGCCGTCGACGACTTTTTTGTCCTGTCCCATCAATCGTAACAGACCATCGGCATCAGGAAGTTCACCCTGAATGTCGGCGATATCTACTTTGGTGCCCATGTCCCGCAGATGCGCGCGCAGGCGGCTGGGGGCCTCTTGGGCACAGAGCCCAATACGGGCCGAGATTTCAAACGCAAGTGCGCAGCCAATTGCAACGCCTTCGCCATGCAGCAGCCGATCAGAGTATCCGGTAGCCGCCTCTAGCGCGTGACAGAATGTATGCCCGAGATTTAGAAGGGCCCGGTCGCCCTGCTCGGTTTCGTCGCGAATTACGATATCTGCCTTCATCTGGCAGGATCGTGCCACCGCCTCTACGCGCGCCGCCTGATCCCCGTCACGCAAAGCGGGGCCGTTAACCTCGAGCCAATCAAAGAAATCAGCATCCCCCAAAAGCCCGTATTTCACGACCTCGCCATATCCGGCCAGAAAATCGCGCGGCGCGAGCGTGCCCAAAAGCTGAGTATCAGCAATAACCATCGACGGTTGGTGAAACGCGCCAATCAGGTTCTTGCCATGGGGGGCGTTGATCCCTGTTTTGCCGCCAACCGAGCTGTCGACTTGCGCCAGCAGGGTCGTGGGCACCTGCACAAACCGCACGCCACGTCGCAAGATTGCCGCAGCAAAGCCCACAAGATCGCCAATAACGCCGCCACCAAATGCAATCACAACGTCGCCGCGTTCGACTTTTTGATCCAACAGCCATTCGACGGTTTGCTGCAAATATTCCCAACTCTTGGTGCTTTCGCCTGCCGGCAAGGCCAGCACGCGAGGATCCAAACCAGCATCGCGCAGAGCATCACATAGCTGGTCTTGGTGTAATTTCGCCACGGTTTGATCGGTGACAACAGCTACCGATTTGCGGCCGCCAAGTTCCGCAATGCGCGTGCCCGTGCGGATCAATTGATCAGGGCCGATATGAATATCATAGGCCCGTCCGGGCAGACCAACATGAACCGTCTTTGATATTGGGCTGGTCATGGTTGAACCTCTAGGATGTCGGGGTTGGCGCAAAGTGCGTCGATCACCATACGGGTGGTTTCTTCGATGCTGGCATCGGGCGAAATCGCGACATGAAGCGTGGATTTAGCATAGGTCGGGACCCGGTCATTGAATAACCCAGTGAGCGTGCCTAGCGGGTCATCGGTGCGCAAAAGCGGTCTGGTGTCCTTGTGCCGAACTCTTTCCCACAAAGTATCAAGATCGGCGTTAAGCCATAGGGACACGCCGTTTTTGTCTATTATTTCTCGGTTTTTTGCATTCATAAATGCACCACCGCCGGTCGATAGGATCGAAGGTTCCAGAGACAACAACCGCCGGATTACTTCGGCCTCACGCGCGCGAAAAAACGCCTCTCCGTCGCGCTCGAATATTTCTGAAATGGTAAGGGCCGCGGCCTCTTCGATTGCGTAGTCGCTATCGCGAAATGCAACACCCAAAGCCGCGGACACTGAGCGCCCGATCGCTGTTTTGCCAGATCCCATCATCCCGACAAGAACCACTGTCTTGTGCAGTTTGAATGTGGCCGTATTGCTGTGCGCCGCGTTCATATCCGTGTCCTTGGATCAGGCCGTCATCGGCTGACCATCGCCTAATGTAGAATTATGCAACTCATGGCGTGATCTTGCGCAAAAGGCCATATATAAACAACCCAAACAAGCGGCAACAAATCCGCACCCCTAAACTATCGAGGCAAAAACAACATGTTATGGCGGTTGATCAAACTTCTCTTTTCGCTTGCGGTGCTCGGAGGGTTGGGTTTGATAATCTATGCCTATGTTGGTCCGATCCTGTTTGCGCCCGATTTTGCGGCCCCCAGCCAACAAGTCCGCGAACCCGTGGTGTTAGAGTTTGAGTAGATTTCGCTCACTTTTTGCGGTGATGTTTGTGGTTGCAGGACCGGTTTGCGCCCAGGATACCGCCCCGCTAGCCGCTATTGACTGGTTGTCAGACAGCGTCAACAGCCCGCAAGATGACGCGCCTGCGCCAAATGCCATAGACGAAGAACCCGTTGCAGGGTCCGCCGCGGCGCCCAGCGTTAGCGTGACCGCTTTGGACGCGCCATCCGCAGATCCGATTGGGCTGCTTGCCCCCAACGTGACCGGATTACCTCGCGATTTATGGTCAGGCAGCGACGCGTCTACCGTGGCGACATTGCTGGCGGGGCAACGCGTTGACGGTCTGCCTGCGACGCAACAACTGTTACGTCAGTTGATTCTGGCAGAGGCAGACGCACCGATTTCATCAGATGGCCGTGACGCCTTGTTTCTGGCGCGCATCGACAAACTGCTGGACATGGGTGCGCTGGATCCTGCCTTGGCGATGCTGGAACAGGTCGACGTCAAATCGCCCGATATTTTTCGCCGGTGGTTCGACGTGGCCCTGTTGACGGGCACCGAGGACCAGCCTTGTGCCTATATGCGTGACACCCCGGCCACGGCCCCCACCAGCACAACGCGCATATTTTGTCTGGCGCGCAATGGCGATTGGTCGGCGGCCGCATTGACGTTGAACACCCATGTGGCGTTGGGCGACATCGACGACGATATGGCCAACCTTCTCTCACGATTTCTGGATCCTGACCTATACGATGGCGAAGCCCTTTTGCCGCCGCCTGACCGGATCAGCCCACTGGTGTTTAGAATGCGCGAAGCCATCGGAGAGGCCTTGCCGACAAACAATTTGCCAATGGCCTTTGCCCATGCAGACCTGCGCAGCAACGTCGGCTGGAAAAGTCAACTAGAGGCGGCCGAACGACTTGCGCGCAGCGGAGCAATCGCAGCGTCCGCGTTGCGCGGGTTTTATCTGGCGCGCACCCCCGCCGCATCAGGCGGGATCTGGGATCGGGTGGATGCCATCCAACGACTGGATACTGCGATAACGTCGCGCAGCGCCAATGCCATTAACCGTGCCTTACCCGACGCATGGCGCGCCATGCAGGCATCGCGCACCGAGATCGCATTTGCCACGTTGTTTGGCCCTGCATTGGCCAAGTCTGATTTAGATCACGAGATTGCGACAAAATTGGCATTGTTGTCGCCCAAGGCCGAAAGTTTCGCGCAAACGCGCTCCGAACCGGGATTCCTATCCGCGGTTGCTATGGGCACACCTTCTGACGGCACAACCGAACTGGAGCGCGCGATATCTCAGGCCTTCTTGGATCCCCGACCTGATCCTTCACTCAGCCAATTGGCGCAATCGGGAAAACTGGGCGAGGCCCTGCTTCAAAGCCTTGCCAGCTTTGACACTGCCACACACGATATGGTGACGATGACGGAAATCCTGTCGTTCTGGCGCAGCGTTGGCCTAGAGGGCCTCGCACGGCGCGCAGCGATCCAGCGCGTGTTATTGGACCGTGCGCAGTGAACAGATCATCGCAACCGATGGCCCACTGGGTCCAAGCATTTCTAGAGGCGCAGGCCGCTGAATTGGACGCGGCCACGAATACCCAACTGGCCTATGCCCGCGATTTGGCAAACTTCGGTGAGTGGCTAACGGACAAGGGACTGCATTTCGATACAGCCCAACAAGACGCCATCGAAGGATATTTGATTGATTGTGACGTATTGGGCTTGGCCGCATCGACCCGTGCCCGCCGCCTGTCCGCCATCAAACAACTGTTCCGTTTTGCGTTTGAAGAAGGGTGGCGCGATGACAACCCTGCAATCCGGATCAAAGGTCCGGGGAAATCCAAGGCGCTACCAAAAACCTTGTCGCTGAACGAGGTTGAGGCGCTGATTTCTGCGGCGAAGGCCAGCAAAGACGGTGCCCGCAATGCCTGCTTGATGGAGCTGCTCTATGCTACGGGTATGCGTGTTACCGAACTTGTCAGCTTGCCGGTTTCGGCGGCACGCGGGGATCCGGCCATGTTGCTGGTCCGCGGCAAGGGCGGCAAGGAACGTATGGTTCCACTGTCGGCCCCTGCCCGATCTGCAATGGCTGCGTGGTTGATCACACGAGACAAAACCGAGACCACCAATCGTGCCAAAGGCAAACCCGCTTCTAAGTTCCTGTTTCCGTCACGAGGCAAGCTGGGGCACCTGACCCGTCACCGGTTCTTTGGCCTGATCAAAGAATTTGCTGTGGCCGGCGGTGTGCCACCGGGCAAGGTCACACCCCACACGTTGCGCCACGCCTTTGCCACCCATCTGCTGGCCGGCGGCGCGGACCTGCGGGCTATCCAGACAATGCTGGGCCATGCCGATGTCGCTACGACCGAAATCTACACACATGTGTTGGACGAACAGCTGACGGAACTGGTAATGAAACACCACCCGATGGCGAACAAAGACGATCCTGCGTCTTGATTGCACCGTTAGCTGACCCCATAACACAGGCAAACAAACTTGAAAGTGTATGATGGACCCGACGCTACTTGATGCCGCCTTTTGGATGACCGCCGCCGCCATTTTGGTCCTTTTGGTTCTGTCCGGCTTCTTTTCGGGTTCCGAAACGGCGCTGACAGCGGCGTCGCGGGGCAAGCTGCGCGCCAATTCCGACAAGGGCAACAAAGGCGCCGAACGCGCATTGGACATCACCGAAGACAATGAACGTCTGATCGGCTCGGTTTTGTTGGGCAACAACGTGGTCAACATTTTGGCGACTTCACTGGCCACGGCGTTACTGACCAAAGTATTCGGCCAGAACGGTGTTGCGGTCGCTACGCTGGTGATGACTCTCTTGGTTCTGATCTTCGCCGAGGTGTTGCCTAAAACCTATGCCATCACAAACCCCGAAAAGGTCGCATCAACAGTCGCCCGTCCGATTGGCATGGTTGTATTTATTTTTTCCCCAATCGTGAACGCCGTTCGGTATTTCGTGCGTGGTGTGTTGTTCGTGTTCGGTGTCAAAACCGACCCCGACAGCCACATCCTCGCCGTGCGAGAGGAAATCGCGGGTGCGCTTCAACTGGGTCACTCGGAAGGTATCGTCGAGAAAGAAGACCGTGACCGGATTTTGGGCGCACTGGATCTAAATGAACGTGTCGTCGAAGAGATCATGCTTCATCGATCGGGGATCGAGCTGATCGACGCGTCATTGCCAACGCAGGAAATCCTATCGCAATGTTTGCAAAGCAAACACACCCGTTTGCCGATTTTTCGCGATGAGCAAGAAAACATCGTCGGCGTCCTGCATGCCAAGGACCTGCTGCGCGCTGTTCATAAGTTGCTCACAGGGGGGCAAACCAACAGCAAAGCCTTGGCCGAATTCGACATAATGTCCGTCGCAATGCCCGCCTATTTTGTGCCTGAAACCACGACGTTAGACGATCAAATGCGCGAATTCCTGCGCCGCAAGACGCATTTTGCCCTTGTTGTGGACGAATATGGCGCGTTGCAGGGGCTGATCACGCTTGAGGATATTCTTGAGGAAATCGTAGGTGAAATCGCCGACGAATTCGACGAGGATGAAACCGACCAGATCGAGGCCACATCTGACGGTGCCTACCTCATCGAAGGCACAATGACGATCCGCGATCTGAACCGTGCGCACGATTGGACACTGCCCGACGATGAGGCCAATACCGTCGCAGGACTGGTCATTCATGAGGCACAGATGATCCCTGTAAATGGTCAGGTTTTCTCATTCCACGGCTTTCGGTTTGAAGTGCTCGAGAAAGACGAAAACCGGATTTCAATGATCAAGGTTCGCAAGCTCTGACCGCTTTGAACGCTTGGATCCTTTCTGCTTTAGTGTTTTGATCGCATCATATTGTGACAAAAACACTGTGCCGTTCAGATCGTCGATGAAATGCGATGTCTTGAGGCGGTCCATGACCGGTCCCTTCACTTCGGACAAATGGAACCCGATGTTGAAATCTTCCAGCCGCTGGTTAATCGCCTCCAGACTTTCCAAGGCGGAATAGTCCACTTCGTTCACTGCCGAAAACATCAGCACAACATCGCGGATTTCGCACCCTTCGACCACGCGTGATTGGACGAGGTCCTGCAAGAAACGTGCGTTGATGAAATACAGGCTTTCGTCGACACGCAATGACAGAATACTGGGATCTGTTTCAACGTCATGTCGCAGGATATTGCGGAAATGTTCGGAGCCCCGAACCAGCCCGACCTCAGCCACATGCGGGCGCGATGTCTTATACAGGTGCAACAGGATCGAGATCGTCACACCGCTTGCAACACCGACCTCGACACCCAAACCCAACGTCAGCACAATTGTCGCCAACACCGCTGTGAAATCGTCGCGGTTGTAACCCCACGTCTTTTTCAGAATCGATAAATCAACAAGACTAAGGACAGCCACGATAATCGTCGCGGCCAACGTCGCCTTGGGCAAAAAATACACCAATGGCGTCAGAAACAGCGCAGCAATCGCAAGCCCGATCGCGGTATAGATCCCTGCGGCAGGTGTCTCGGAGCCTGCATCAAAATTGACCACAGACCTAGAGAACCCGCCAGTGACCGGAAATCCACCGGTGAACGCCGCGCCCAGGTTTGCCGCGCCCAAACCGATCAATTCCTGATTGGGATCAATCTGTTGACGTTTCTTGGCGGCAAGGGTTTGTGCAACCGAGATGCTTTCGACGAAACCAATGATCGAGATCAGGATCGCGGGAACCAACAACATGCGAACCAAATCAGGCGACAGGCCTGGCACTGTCAGTGGCGGCAGGCTTTGCGGCACGTCGCCCACAATATTCACACCGTGATCCGCGAGACCAAACAGCCAAACTGCCCCTGTGGTCGCAACCACCGCAGCAACCGGACCCGCCTTGGTCAGCACATCCGCCATCAACGGCCGCAGTCCGATCCGAAGCAACAACGGCCTAAGGTTTTTGCGGACCCAGAATAAGAAACCCGTCGCCGCAACACCGATGACAACCGTGATCCAGTTGATCTGGTTCAGATGTCCAAAAATCGATCCCAGCATCTGTGGCAATGTATGGCCGTGCGCATCAACCCCCAAAATGTGCTTAAGCTGACTGGTCGCAATCAAGATCCCGGATGCGGTGATGAAACCGGCAATGACAGGGTGGCTAAGGAAGTTCGCCAAGAACCCCAACCGAAACACCCCCAAAAGGACCAGAAAACCACCCGATAGAAATGCGAGCGTCAAGGCCGCGATTGCATAACCTGCTGTGCCTGTTTCAGCCACCTGCCCAATGGCAGAAGCGGTGAGCAATGACACGACCGCCACTGGCCCCACGGCCAAAGCGCGGCTGGTTCCAAACAGCGCATACAAGACAATCGGCGCGATAGACGCGTAAATCCCCGCCTCGGGCGGCAGCCCGGCCAACAACGCATAGGCAAGCGATTGCGGGATCAGCATGATCGTGACGATCACCGCTGCGACCATATCGTTCGACAGCGCATTGCGGTCATAGCGGGCACCCCATTCTAGAATGGGCAGGTAGTGGCGAATTGGGGTCATTGGCATTTTCTCTAAACGGGTGCAGCCCAAGGCATGGGATTGGACTGCGCAGTTATGTCCGGCAAACGGGGGTTACCGGACAAAATTGATCGGCCCCCGTGGGGGCGGTCAATGGGTTTGACTAGTCAGTGGCAACCTTGATCATTTCGGGACGTGCCATCCATTCTTTGCCCTTAAGCATCGCGCGCCAATAAAACGGCGGCAGCAGCTTTTCCTTGAGGAACCATGCCGCGCGGCTAGGTTTCGTACCGTCGATCAGGAACGAAGGAAAACTGGGTTTGAGCGCGCCGCCATAGCCGAATTCGGCCAACACGATCTTGCCCCGCTCTACAGTCAACGGACAGGACCCATACCCGTCGTATTGCGCGACTGGAGCGCCGCCGTTGATGTCGGCCACAATGTTGGCGGCAACTGTCGGCGCCTGTTTACGGGCCGCCGCCATCGTCTTGGCATTGGGCGCGTTCATCACATCCCCAAGCGACCAGATGTTGTCGTATGTTTTATGGCGCAAGGTCGCCTGATCAACATCAACCCAACCCGCCGCATCAGCGAGGGGCGATACGCGCACAAAGTCAGGGGCCACCTGTGGCGGGCACACATGGATCATGTCAAAATCCACCGTAATTTGGGTCGGATCAGTGTCCGGCTGTGCCACATGGAACGTCGCCGTTTTCGCGATCCCGTCAACGCCAGTCAGTGTGTGCGAGAAATTCAACGTCGCATCGTATTTTTCAACATATTCCATCAAGGCCGGCACGTAATCTTTGACCCCGAACAACACCCCGCCAGCGTTCATAAACTGGATATCGATGTCCTTTAAAACACCACGGCGGAACCAATCGTCAGCGGATAGATACATCGCCTTTTGCGGCGCACCTGCGCATTTGATCGGCATTGGCGGCTGGGTGAAAACCGCGTTGCCTTCATGCATTTCCTGAACCAGTTGCCACGTGTAGGGCGCCAGATCATAGCGATAATTCGACGTCACCCCGTTGCGACCCAAAGTCTCTTCGAGCCCCTCAACCGCGCCCCAATCCAGCTTGAGCCCCGGAGAGACGACGAGCCGGTCGTAGGTCACCACGGTGCACCCATCTAGGATGATAGCGTTGTTCTTAGGCTCGAATGCCGCCACGGCGGATTTGATCCATTTCACGCCGCGCGGGATAAGCGACCCCATGGTCTTGGCGGTATCGCTGGCATCAAATATGCCGCCGCCGACCATGGTCCAACCGGGTTGGTAGTAATGCACGTCCGACGGATCAATAATTGCAATCGACAGATCCTCGGTGCGCGCAAGCAGGCTGGACGCGGTCGCAATGCCACCTGCCCCGCCACCTACGATTACAACGTCGAACTTGGCATCGCCGGTTTGCGTGGGCGTCTTGCCCCCGTTGGCCACGCGACGCGCGACACCGTTCATGTCATAGCCCGCTTGCTTGGTGGCGGCCAAAATCTCGGCCAGAGGGCGTTTTTTCGCTTCGTGCAGCGACCATAGGGTGGCCGAACGCGTGCCTGATCGGCAGTAGCCCAAGATCGGGCGCGGCAGATCGGCGATGACCGTGCCAAAATCGGCGACGTTTTGATCAGACACGATACCAGCCGTGATTGGCAGATAGGCAACCTCAATACCCGCGCACTTGGCTGCGACCTCGATCTCTTCAAAACTGGGTTGATCCGCTCCCTCGCCGTCGGGTCGGTTGCAAACAATCGCGCGGAAACCCGCGTCCTTGATCGCGGCCACATCCGCTGCCGAAATCTGCGCCGCAACCGACATCTTGTCGGTAATTTTTTTGATATCCATCAGATTTCCTAAGTTACAGCGCGTTGATCGGCACTTTGAGCATCGGGTTGCCGTCATCATCTGTCGGAATGTCGCCCGCACGCATGTTGATTTGCAAAGACGGGATGATCAGTTTGGGCATGGCAAGCTGGGCGTCGCGTTCGGTCCGGAATTTGACGAAATCATCCTTGGTTTTGTCGCCACCGACGTGAATGTTGCTGGCCTTCTGCTCGGCGACCGATGTCTCCCATGCGATGGCACGGCCACCGGGGCCGTAGTCATGGCACATGAACAATCGCATATCATCGGGCAGCGACAGCACCTTCATAATGGAATCGTATAGGGTCCCTGCGTCGCCGCCGGGGAAATCAGCGCGCGCAGAGCCCCCGTCGGGCATAAACAACGTATCGCCTGCAAACGCGACATTGCCCATAATATGGACCATACAGGCGGGCGTGTGGCCCGGTGTGAACATTGCGACGGCCTGCATATTGCCAACTGTGTAGGTGTCACCGTCTTTGAACAGCGCGTCAAACTGCGATCCATCGCGTTGGAACTCGGTGCCTTCGTTGAACACCTTACCGAAAGTTTCCTGCACGACCATGATGCCTTCACCAACACCGATCTTGCCGCCCAATTCCTGCTGGATGTAAGGCGCTGCGCTCAGGTGATCGGCATGGACGTGGGTTTCGATGATCCACTCCAGTTTCAAGCCCTGCTCTTTGATGCGGGCAATCATCTGATCCGCGCTGACATGTGTGATCCGGCCAGCGGCATAATCCAGATCCATAACACTATCGATAATCGCGCACGAATCCGATGACGGGTCCTTGACGATATAGCTGATCGTATTTGTCGGCTCATCAAAGAAGGCCTCAACCACAGGTGTGATGTCCATATTTACGGGGTAGTTCATAGCTGTCTCCTGATTAGTGCGAGCGGCCGCCGGACGCCAAGGCGCTAGCAACTGCCAGCGCCAATCTCATTGACGGTTTGAAATTGCGGCTTGACTAGCGAGAGTTACAGGTCTTGATGCCAAACAGCATATATAGCGGGCAGAATTTGAAAGCAGATGTTGCCAGCAGCACGACGCCGACCAATGCCGCCCCGTATTTGACGAGGCCCGATGCAAACAGCGGCATGCCGCTAAAAAAGGCTAAATACAGTAATGCAACGCCCATGGCGGCACGTAAAATGCGGTCGATTTTTCCAACGTTGTTGTTCATGATCCGGTCCTCATTGTGGGGGTCTATCCACAAATAGACCCCCACCGCGGCACCGTCAGTGACAATGTCACCCAACGGACCGAAACATGAAAAATGCTAATTTGACGCCGAAATCCGTTCTATCCCGACCTTGTCCTTAAAAGTAATCAGACCACGGGATTGTTCGATCAATTCACGTTTCTGGAAATCATTCAAAACCCGCGAAATGACCTCTCTTGCCGTGCCCAGTTCACTGGCCAGTTCCTGATGCGTGGCACGCACTTGTTTGGATCCTTTTCCCAACGCCAAAAGCCGCTCGGCCAGACGCACATCAATTCGTCCAAAAGCCACGTCATCCACTACGCGCAATAGATCAATCATCCGGCGGGAATATGCTGCGAAAACGAATTTTCGAAAGGCGTCCTCTTCTGCGGACAACTGGTCAAATGCGGACTTGGGCAACAAAACCACAGTGGCGTCCGTTTCCGCGATTCCAACAGCATTGTAGGCCTCTTCTGCCAACATACAGGCCGTTGTCAAAACGCAGCTTTCGCCCGCGTCGACACGATATAACACAATCTCTCGGCCGCTGTCCGAGCTTTGCGAAACGCGGATCCTGCCGTCATAGAGGAAGATCAGGCTGTCGGGCGTTCGTAGCGGTCCAAAGACCTGGTCACCCTTTTTGACTTTTACGACATGTGCAGCCTTGATCAACCGGTCGCGAACGGGCCGCGGCAAGGCCGCAGTCCCGTCAAAACGTTCGGTCCAGTCAAATGGCGTCATAATCTGTCCTAGCGCAGGTCAATGGGCTGTCCTCGGGTGCTGCATTAGCGCCCTTTAAACAAACCACCCAATATGCCACGTACGATGCGCCGCCCCGTCGTGCCTTTAAGCTCTTTGATAACAACTTTGGCCAAAGCCCCGCCGAAACCATCGGACTTTGATGATTTGCGCGATGTGCTGCGTTTGGTTGTTGTTCCGCCATCGTACCTGCGGGCTTTTTTGAACTCGCGCTCTTTCTCTTCCAGTTCGGCTTCTTTGGCTTCAGCTTCCTCCGCCTCTTTTGCAGCGGCATCAGCCCGCCTGCCCAACATTTCCGCAGCACTTTCGCGGTCAAGGCGTTCGTCATATTTGCCGGACATATCCGACCCGAACAAGACGGCCTTGCGTTCGGCCGCAGTAAGGGGCCCCAATTGTGATGACGGTGGGCGGATCAACGTCCGCTCGACAACTTGCGGGATCCCTTTGCGGTCCAGCATTGAGGTGACCGCCTCGCCTGTTCCGACTTCTTGAATGGCTTGCGCCGTATCGAACGCGGGGTTGTCTCGGTAGGTTTCAGCAGCCAGTTTCAGCTCTTTGCGATCCTTACCCGTGAACGCACGCAAAGCATGCTGAATCCGGTTGCCAAGCTGGGACAACACATCGTCGGGGATATCCGCAGGGTTCTGGGTCACAAAATACACGCCAACCCCTTTGGATCGGATCAGGCGCGCGACTTGCTCGACTTTATCGACCAGCGCCTTGGGGGCATCATCAAACAGCAAATGCGCCTCGTCAAAGAAAAACACCAATTTGGGTTTGTCGGGGTTGCCGACCTCGGGCAGTTCCTCGAACAACTCTGACAAGAGCCATAACAGGAATGTTGCATACAGGCGCGGGCTGCCCATCAGCTTGTCCGCCGCAAGGATATTGATCTCACCCTTACCGTCGGGGCGAACGCGCATCAAATCGGTCAGCTCAAGTGCGGGTTCACCAAATAGCGCATTCCCACCCTGATTTTCGATCACCAGCAACTGGCGCTGGATTGCCCCGATGGAAGATTTGGCAACATTGCCATAGCGCAGCGACAGTTCATCCGCATTCTGACCTACCCACAACAACAACGCCTGCAGGTCCTCTAGGTCCAACAACGGCAGCCCTTGTTCGTCGGCCACGCGGAAGGCAACGTTTAGGACGCCCTCTTGTGCATCTGTCAACTCCATCAGGCGGGACAACAGCAACGGCCCCATTTCGGCAACTGTTGCGCGGATCGGATGCCCCTGCTCACCGAACAAATCCCAGAACGTCACCGGAAAACTGTCATATTGCAGGTCGAGACCGATGGTTTGCGCGCGGCCCATAAATGCGTCATGCAGTTTGAAGTCCTCGCGCCCTGCCTTGGCAAGGCCGGACAGGTCGCCTTTTACGTCAGCTAGGAAAACAGGCACCCCCGCATTCGAGAACCCCTCAGTCAGGATTTGCAACGTGACTGTTTTGCCCGTACCCGTCGCGCCCGCCACCAGACCGTGCCTGTTTGCCTTGTCCAACAACAGCGTTTGAGGTTCGCCATAAGCCTTACCGCCGCCGCCAATAAAGATGTCATTCGCCATGTCGGACCCTTTGCAGAATTAATTTCGATATCAAAATACATTCTTAACGTTTGCATGCCAGTATAATCACACGTCAGCGCACCATCATGTCCCCGGTGTTGCTGACGACTTCCTCCCTGTCAGACTGGCCGCGCCCTTGGGTGCGGTCTTTTTTCAAAAACCACCACAAATTGCGGGTGGTTTCATTCTACTTACCTGTTCATTCGACATACCGGTTGACGCCGCGTTCTCCATCTCGTAGCCTCTGCGCAATTAGTCGGCCAAGTCCGTCAGGGAGAAGTCGAGAGAGGGTCCTTTGGGGCCCTTTTTCTATGGGCGAAACCCTGCTTAGGCTGCACATTTTGGCGCTGACACCCGCATTTGTCCGTGCTAACCAACACCTAAATCTAACGTTGGGATATCCAGATGAAGCATTTTCTACGACTAACATTCTTGTCGCTACTTTTGTCCGCGGGTTCGACTGTTTGGGCACAAGAGACAGCCGCACCAGAGGCACAAGAACCTGCCGCTGAGGCCCAAGGGGACGATCTGGGCCTTAGCATGGGTGAAGAAGTAGGTGGCGAAGCCGCCGTTGGCACGCCCTATATCCGCGACACTTATGGTGATTGGGCGATGCGCTGTCTAAAGGCTGCAGAGGGCCAACCTGATCCGTGCCAGTTGTATCAGCTACTAAACGACGCCGAGGGCAACTCCGTTGCTGAAATCAGTCTGTTCCCGCTGGCAAATGGTGGCCAGGCTGTTGCAGGTGCAACAATTGTTGTGCCGCTCGAAACCCTGTTGACTGAGCAGATTCAAGTAGCTGTGGATGGTGCAGCGCGGCGGCGTTATCCATTCACATTCTGTAACCGTGCGGGCTGCGTGGCTCGGGTCGGGTTTACCCAAGCGGAAATCGACCAGTTCAAACGTGGCAACGCGGGAACATTGCGGATGGTGCCTGCTGCCGCCCCCGACGAAGAAGTTGTGCTAACTATTTCACTGTCCGGCTTTACCGCAGGGTATGATTCTGCCGGTCAATAGTACCAATAAAATGATTTTCAGGCCCCGTAGGCATTTGCCGCGGGGCCTTTTTTATATCTTGCGCAGCGCGATCACAGCATTCAGCCCGCCAAAGGCAAAGGCATTCGACAGCGCAACATCGACATGCGCCTGACGTGCAGTGTTCGGCACAACATCCAACGCACATTCGGGGTCAGGTTCCTGATAGCCAATCGTCGGGGCGACCACACCGTCACGTAGCGCCATGATACAAGCCAACAGCTCGACCGCTCCGGTGCCGCCAATCAGATGCCCATGCATCGACTTTGTAGAGGATATCATTAGGCGGTCTGCATGCGACCCGAATACATCTGCCACCGCAGCGCATTCGGTTTTGTCATTTGCGGCCGTGCCGGTGCCGTGGGCGTTTATGTAATCGACCTGATCCACGTTCAAGCCCGCGTCACGCACCGCACCCGCAATGGCCCGCGCCGCCCCTTGTTTTGAGGGCATAACAATGTCGGATGCATCAGACGACATTGCAAAACCCGCCACTTCGCATAGGATGTCGGCGCCGCGTGCGCGGGCGTGCTCATACTCTTCGAATACGTAGACCGCCGCGCCTTCGCCCTGAACCATCCCATTGCGGGTTGCACTAAACGGGCGGCACGCGTCCTTGGACATCACACGCAGTCCTTCCCATGCTTTGATCCCGCCAAAGCACAACATGGATTCCGATCCGCCCGTCACCATTGCCTTGGCCATGCCCGACCGGACCATGTTGAACGCCTGCCCCATCGCATGATTAGAAGACGCACAAGCGGTCGACACGGTAAAGGAAGGCCCGCGCAGGTTCCATTCCATTGACACCTGACTGACGGCCGCATTGTTCATCAGCTTGGGCACGATAAAGGGGTGAACTCTGTTTTTTCCTTCTTCATAAACCGCGCGGTAATTCTCGTCTTGGGTCGTAAGTCCGCCACCCGAGGTGCCCAGAATAACGCCGGATTGATCCGCCAATGCGCCCGAAAACGTCAGACCCGATTGCGCCAATGCCTGTCGCGCAGCGAGCAACGTAAACTGCGTGAACCGATCATAAAGCGCGATTTGCTGGCGGTTGAAATGGGTCTGTTCGTCATAGTCAGGGACTTGCCCACCAATCTGGATAGCCAACCGGTCCACATCGCGGATTTTCAACGGCCCGATACCACATTGCCCACTGGCCATTGCAGCCAAAGTGCGGGGCACATCCGCCCCTAGCGCATTTATTGTCCCCGCGCCCGTTATGACGACGCGATACCCCATCAGCCTTGGCCCGACTTCAGCTTCTCAACCGCAGCCACGATTGCTGCCACCGAAGAGATATCAAATTCGCTTTCGCTCGGGTCGTTTGCATTGAACGGCACATTGATGTCAAAAGCCTCTTCGATTGCAAAAATGCTTTCGACCAGACCCAAACTGTCGATCCCCAGCTCCTCAAGAGTGCTGTCGGGGAACACATCTGACGGCGCGAGCAAGGCCTGATCTGCTAGAATTTCGATGATTTTGACTTGTGTGGTCATAGGTTTTCAATGCTCCTGACATTGTAGGAGCCTTTTAGGCACTTTATTCGGGTTTTGAAACAGTCTGATTACGAATTGTGGATTGCCGCAAACGCCGCTGATGGGCGCGGTATTTCAACATCGGTTGCGCAGGATAGCCCATCATAAACGATCCTTCGGGCACATCTGACAGGACAATCGCAGCACCACCGACAACTGTATCGGATCCAACAACCAGATTGTCGCCAACCCCGGATTTACCGCCAAGAATAACCCTGTCACCAATTTGCGCGGATCCCGCGATAGCGGTTTGCGCGCAAAGAAGACAGTGGTTGCCAATCGTCACATTGTGCCCGACTTGGACAAGATTATCGATCTTGGTGCCGTGACCAACACGCGTCGCCCTGATCGTGCCCGCGTCAACTGTCGAATTGGCACCGATTTCAACGTCGTCTCCGATCCAAACACCGCCCAATGAATGGATCCGGTATTGGGTGGGATCTGCCGGTGCTGTGAATGGCTTCTTGCCTAGGGTCTTGCGCCCGATTTCAACATTTGACGGCTCGGCCGTAACAAACGAAAACCCGTCCGCGCCAATCACGACACCCGGGTGTAGGAAACAGTTTTCGCCGATCTCAACAGTGTCGCCAATGGATACGTGGCCTGCGATCCGGCTTCCCTTGCCGATCGCGACATGCGCACCAACAATCGCAAAGGGCCCGATGCACACGTTATCCCCGATATTTGCCGTCGGGTCGATCACGGCCTGAGGGCTGATGCCCGTCTGGCTGGCACGCGGCTGCATGAGCGCCGTCAGACCTGCCATGGCCACTCGTGGGCGCGGAACAACAATTGCTGCCTCTAGCCCCAGCGCCTGCCAATCCGCACCATCCCAAACCACAGCAGCCTTGGCGCGACCGCGCGATAGTGCAACCGCAAAACGCGGCGACATCGCCAGTGCTAGGTCATTTTGTGCGGCCGAGGCCGGCTCAGCCAATCCGTCGACGCATAGATCAACGGCGCCAAAGGCCCGAGCCCCCAGCGCCGCTGCGATGTCTTTTATTGTTTTGCTCATGTCTGACCACAGATTGTTCGGGTCCAGACTTAGCCCTGAATAGCGCGCACTGCCACCCCTGCGCGCGACAAAGCATTCCAGATCTGCCCGTCACGTCCATAGATATCACGGCGGAACTGCAGCTGGCCGTTCAAATGAGTGAACGCAGTGCGGTAACCGATATGAACGGGAACAGGCGTGTTCAGGTTTACACGGGCCTCAGCGCCAGTGCGCAAGCGCGACTGAAAGAACCCTTCTGGATCAGATGTCTGCTTGGCTAACAAAGCATAGGCAAAATCAAATGGATCATTCAAACGGATACAACCATGGCTAAACGCGCGGACCTCACGCCCGAACAACGACTTGGACGGCGTATCGTGCAAGTAGATGTTGTATTTGTTCGGAAAGATGAACTTCACCAACCCCAGCGCGTTGCCTTCGGACGGGCCTTGGCGCATCGAATAAGGAAAGGTTTTTTCGTTATATTGGTCGAAATTAATGCTGGACCGGCTAACCACCCGTCCGCGGCTGTCAGTAACATCCAACTGGCGCACCGCGTTGGGATTGCGCTGCATCATCGGCAGGTATTCTTTGGTGACAATCGAACGCGGCACATACCAGCTTGGGTTGATGACCATAAATTCCATTACATCCGAAAACTCGGGGCTACGACGATCGGGATCATTGGCACCTACGACCGAGCGGGTCGAAAAGGTCACATTGTCGTTGTCCATGATCGAAGCTGTAAAATCGGTCAGGTTCACCCAGATATGGCGCTGCCCGCGCGGACGGTTCAGCCACCGTTCACGTTCCATAGCAACCATGATCGACTGCAGCCTGTTGCCCATGGACACGTTGACCTGACGCATTGTTCCCGCGCCCGCCTCGCCATCGATGGTCAACCCATGCGCCTGCTGGAACCGCTGAACAGCGGCCTGAATGGATGCGTCATAGGTTTGGGTCGCAGTTCTCTCGAGGAAACCCATTGCAATCAAACGATTACGCAATGCGACAACGGAATCCCCCGAAGCCCCGGCCTTAAGCGAATTTGACCGGACAGTCGGGCCCCACCCGCCCTGACCAAGCATACGTTCCAGCCTGATTTTTTCGCGCATTAGGCGCGTGTATTCAGGCGAACTTGGCGGCAGGGACCGCAAAAATCCCGAAGCGTTGGATTGCGAGAACCCTTGGATCAGGGCCAATCGCGACCGGTAAGGAACCTTGCGTTTGATATCAGACACAACGCGCGATGGCGTCAAGATACCGGTTTGCACGTCACGAGCATACTGCAAGAACAGGCGCGACAATTCGACCTCCATGGCGCCCTGCTCGGCCGGGGTAGACGCTGCTTGCAACTTAGCCATCAGCACATCAGGGTTATAGCGGTCCGCCGGCAGGCCGTGATTGGCCGCGTCGGCAAAGGCTGCCATCAGTGCATTGCGCCTACGACTACTGCTGCGATCGCTCCAGATACCTTGGAAATCACGATCACGATAAAATTTGGCCAGATCCTCATCCCGTGCTGCCGCTTCTGCGACTGCTTGACGAAAGGCCGTAACCTGCGCCTGTGCTGACACTGGAATGACCAAAACCATGGCCAAACCGGCCAACAAAACCAAGCGCATCAAACGCAAACGAAAAATAAATGTCATTGATCCCCCACAGAACAAAAATCGGGCCGAAAATCGCGCGAACCACAAGTTGTAAGACTTTTCACGGCACACTCGCAAAATGTCCATTCACAAATAGGTTTGTCCGGAAATCTGGCCGCGTAGCTGTTGCCAATTGGTCAAAATGACACCAGACCGCATCCATTTTTCATGATCTCACCAAAATTTGCGCAAACTTTCGCCGATCTAATGGTTGTTTTTGAAACCAATCTAAAAACCAGTTGGTTGCCGATTCGTCTTGTGCAATAAAGATCGGGCATCTGGGGACAAGACTGCAAAACCGTTGGCAAGACGGCTAAATCGAGCGACGGGACAGGCGCACACACTATGACAAAACCTATGTTGAACGGGATGACGCGGCGCGGGCTGCTGGGTGCTTTTGCAGCGACTGCTGTGACGGCCGCCCCTACGTTTTCAAATGCAGCCGGTTTTTTGCGCGGTGGCGGCGATGTTCGCCGTATCCGTATGTTCTCGGGCCGGACGGGCGAGCGGATTGACACGATCTACTGGATTGAAGGCCAATACATTGGCGAGGCAATCAACGAGGTCAACAAGTTCATGCGTGACTGGCGCAATGGCCAGTCGATACAGATGGATACGCGCACGATCGACATCATGGCAGCCGCCCACAATCTGATGGACGTGAACGAACCGTATATGTTGCTGTCGGGTTACCGGTCCCCGGCAACCAATGCGATGTTGCGCAGCAGGTCGCGTGGCGTTGCCAAGAATTCCTTGCACATGCGCGGTCAGGCCGCTGATCTGCGCTTGCAAAGCCGGACAACTGCCCAGATGTCGCGCGCCGCGCAAGCCTGCCGTGGTGGCGGTGTTGGCCGCTATCGTGGGTCAAACTTTGTGCATATGGATTGCGGCACTGTTCGCAGCTGGAACGGCTAACTTACTGCCAAGACGGTAATCAGCTGGGGACGATACGAAACCCGTTAGGATGCCTTTCGTCTATCACGTACGATTTGCGGCTTGACGATTTACAATCGCACCAATCATTGAATGGCCTTTGATCAATGGGGCCAACAGGCCCCGCCTATTCGGTATCAAAAACGGCCAAAGGCTAAACTGCTTTCTATGATGTTGGAAACGCAAACGCGAAATCTGTTGTGTTGCTGTGTCACGGGTTGGGCCCCGGTAAATTGCAATTCTCAGAGGATGCACAGTTTTCCGTGAACTGCGTGCGGGCTGCGCGTCATCGTTCCAGACCGAAGAAGGCACGGCGTCTCATCGTTTGATGGCTCAATCGGGATCGTTGATTTCACCCATCGGGCGCTTGGGTCGGACCTGATCGATTTGATGAATGCGTCGGATACAAATTTTCCGTCTCGTTGAATTTCCAAGCACGGGGCATTTCACCAATCTGGACCAGCCTGTCATGTTTCGTAAAACTGTGGTCCAGTTCATCGAGCAAAGTAATCCGGGATAAATCAAGGGAAATGGCGCACCCGAGAGGATTCGAACCTCTGGCCTCTGCCTTCGGAGGGCAGCGCTCTATCCAGCTGAGCTACGGGTGCTTGAGAGTTCTATAACTTGCCCATTCCAGCACCGCAATGCGCAATTGCCGTTGCCAAAGGCTTAAGCAAACAGCTCATGGCAAAGCTCCAATGCGTCTACCAACGCATCAACTTCGGCCTTTGTATTATAGAGCGCAAAAGACGCGCGGCAGGTGGCTCCGACGCCCATATGATCCATCAGCGGCATCGCACAATGTGTTCCCGCCCGCACGGCCACGCCCTTTTTATCCAACACTGTCGAGATGTCATGGGCGTGGGCCGCACCCTCCATCGTAATGGAAAATATCGCCCCTTTGGTTGCAGATTGACCTTGAACGTTTAGCCAATTCAATCCGTCCAAACGACCCCGGGCATAGGCGCAGATATCGGCTTCGTGGGCCGCGATATTAGCAAGGCCAATATCCATCATGTAGTCCAGAGCGACACCCAAACCGATTGTTTGCACAATCCCGGGCGTTCCGGCCTCAAAGATCATCGGGGCACTATTATAGGTAACAGCGTCGCGCCCGACCTCGCGGATCATGTCCCCACCGCCCATAAACGGGCGCATCTCGGCCATTCGGTCTGATGCGACATAGATCGCGCCGGACCCCGAAGGACCATAGAGTTTATGACCGGTTACCGCATAAAAGTCCGCTCCAATGTCTTGGACATCTACAGGCATATGCACCGCAGCCTGAGAGCCGTCGACCAAGACCGGAACCCCTTTGTCGTGCGCGCCAGCGCAAATTGTTTTTACATCAACAACCGTACCCAACACGTTGGACATATGGGTAATTGCTACCAGTTTCGTTTTCGGGCCGATCGCGTCTATCACCGCCTGCGGATCCAGATCGCCATTCGCGTCCACATCCACCCATTTGATCACCACACCCTGACGTTCGCGCAAAAAATGCCACGGAACGATGTTGGCGTGGTGTTCCATTATGGACAGGACAATCTCGTCTCCGGCTTGTAGTCGCGGCGCGGCCCAAGCGTAAGAGACCATATTGATCCCCTCAGTTGTGCCCGAGTTAAAGACAATGTTGTCCTCGGATGGCGCATTAAGAAACTTGGCGACCTTGCCGCGCACGGCCTCGTATTTTTCGGTCGAAATTGTGGACAACGTGTGCAGGCCACGGTGCACATTTGCATAGTCTTCGGCGTAGCCACGGGTCACAGCATCGATCACAGCCTGCGGTTTTTGCGCAGATGCGCCATTGTCCAGATACACCAATGGCTTCCCGTTAACCTGCCGCGACAGGATCGGAAAATCAGAGCGGATTTTGTCGACGT
>CAXIAS010000004.1:0-80011 GCA_964022195.1 uncultured Roseobacteraceae bacterium | reverse complement strand
GCCCTTGAGAACCTTGATGGAATCGGCGCCATATTCGGCGTTGTTCGGTTGATCGTCTGACATGCGGTATTTCCTGCTATTCGTTCCGCAAAATATAGGCTTTTTCGCCGCACTTGTCACGGCAAAACCCTATATTTTGTGTCACAGAAAGGGGATCGCGATCCCCACGCCGATCAGTAGGACGCCCGCAATTGTATTTGTCCTTTTCAGGGCCTCTGGTGACGTCAAGAACGCCTTGGCCCGGTGGATCGACAGGGCCAGTACCAAGTTACCAACCAGCGGCACAACGAACGACAAAAAGCAGATCGCCGCGATGTCCGCCGCCGTTAATGAGGTCAGATCAAAGAACCCCGGCAGCATTCCCATGTAGAACAGGACCGCCTTGGGATTGCCGATGATCACCGCCAGACCCGCCAAAAACCCAGCCCACATACCGGGCCGTGTGAGGCGGCTGTCGCTGGCAATTGTTTTGTCCGCATTGCGCAGGATTAGCCCGCCCATGATCAGAAATGTCGCCGCCGCGACCCATTTGAGCGCCACCAGAAACCCGCCATAAACCGACAGTATCCAACTAACCCCCAAAATCGCCAGAAACGGCCAAAGGACATCACCCACCACAACACCTAAGGCCAACGGCCACGCCGCGTGAAACCCGCCAGACAACGCCCGTGCAATCAACGCAACCCAAACCGGACCCGGCGTCAGGAACAAAACGCACAACGCGCCCGCATAGATCAGCAAATCAGTGAGATTGATCGTCATAACCCATCCATTTGGCCCAATGCCGAGGCGCCATCCATGTCTGTCACTTCAGCATATTGCGCGCGCTCCCCCAATTCGTCAAACAATTCAGGGCCCGTACCTGTCATGAACGCCTGTGATCCCAGCGCGCACATCTCATTATACAGGGCAGCACGGCGGGTCGCATCCAGATGTGCGGCGACTTCGTCCAAAAGCAGGATTGGCGGCGCGCCAAAATCGCGGATCAGCGCGCGTCCATTAGCAAGGATCAGACTGATCAACAGCGCCTTTTGCTCGCCCGTGGAACAGTCTTTGGCCAGCACCCCTTTTTCCGCGAACACTGCCGACAGGTCGGCACGGTGGGCGCCGGTCAGGGTTCGACCAGCCCCCATGTCGCGCGACCGACCATCGGACAAGGCCGCGATCAACGCCTCGGGATCAGCGGGATCAGGGCCGTCGTCATAGGGGTGTATCAGCGACAAATCAGCAGTTGGGAATGCAGTCTGGGTCGCCGC
The DNA here is from genome assembly GCA_964022195.1 of uncultured Roseobacteraceae bacterium. Classification (GTDB taxonomy): domain Bacteria; phylum Pseudomonadota; class Alphaproteobacteria; order Rhodobacterales; family Rhodobacteraceae; genus Yoonia. The sequence continues at coordinate 78,755 of CAXIAS010000004.1, read as the reverse complement.
CTGCGCCTCGGACAAGGCGCTGATAGCGTCTGTCCGGTTGCGATGAATGGTGGCTCCTGCCTCGCCCATTTGCCGCTCTATGGCGGTATACCAATGGGGATCGCGCACCATATCCTTGAGCAACCGGTTGCGTTCGCGCATCGCCTTTTCATAGCGCAAAACCGCCTCGGCGTGGGTCGGTTCGAATGACAAGGTGGCGCGGTCCAAAAACCGGCGGCGGCCCTCGGCCCCTTCGATCCAGAGCCGATCCATCGACGGCACAAGCCAAAGGATGCGCCCGATCCGGCCCAGCGCTATTTGCGGTGCGGATTTATCGTCGATGCGGGTCTGTCGGGGGCTTTCAGGTTCGGCCCATGTCTCGATCTCGTGGATCTGATGTCCCGAATGCAGTTCTGCCTTGATTTTCCAGCCCAGCGACTCGGGTCGGCGAACCAACGCATCGGGTGCTGCGCGCCGCATTCCGCGACCGGGCGACAGCAGCGACACCGCCTCAAGCAGGTTGGTCTTGCCCGCCCCGTTCGGCCCGTAGATCGCCACGGGGCGACCGTCACAATCCAGCATTGCCCGCTTGTGCGACCGAAAGTGGGACAGGGTCAGTTGAGACAGAAAAAGGGCCGTCATACGGCGGCCCCTTGTCTAAAGGTTTGATAACTCCGGATCACGTCATACGCGCATTGGCATGACCACATAGATGGCCGAAGTATCGTTCCCCTCGCGCATCAAGGTCGGGTCACCGGACGAGTTGAACATGAACACTGCATTTTCGCGGTCCACCTGACTGGCGATTTCGAGCAGATATTTCGCGTTAAAGCCGATCTCGAGGCGTTCATCGTTATAGGCAACGGCCAGCTCTTCTTCGGCGGCACCGCTATCAGGAGCGTTGACCGAGAGAACCAAACGGTCCTCGTCCAGCGACAGCTTAACCGCGCGGGACCGTTCGGATGAAACGGTTGCCACACGATCCACAGCCTTGGCGAAATCAGCGGCGTCGACTTCCAGCTTGCGTGTGTTTCCCTGCGGGATCACGCGGGTGTAATCCGGGAACGTGCCGTCGATCACTTTGGACGTCAGTGTAATATCTGGCGTGGCAAACCGGACCTTGGTTTCAGAGACGGACACGGCGATCTGCATGTCGTCGTCGTCCAGTAGTTTGCGCAGCTCACCCACGGTTTTGCGCGGAACGATGACGCCTGCCATGTCAGACGCACCATCCGGCAGATCGGCGTCGATGCGGGCCAAGCGGTGACCATCAGTCGCGACGCAACGCAGCACCTTGCCGCCATCGCTGTCCGACACGTGCATGTAAACACCGTTTAGATAATAGCGGGTTTCCTCGGTCGAGATCGCGAATTTGGATTTGTCGAACAAGCGGCGCAGCACGGGTGCGGGCGCCGAGAAATTCGCCGCATATTCAGACGTTGCCATCACCGGAAAGTCTTCTTTCGGGAGCGTCGCAAGCGAGAAATTCGAGCGCCCCGCCTCGATCGTCAGGCGGCCGGTTGCGGCATCATCGGTCAAGGTAACCAATGCGCCGTCGGGCAATTTGCGAACGATTTCGTTCAGGGTAACAGCGGACACGGTTGTCGCGCCTGCGCGCTGCACCTGCGCAGGGGCGCGATCAACGACTTCGATGTCCAGATCGGTTGCACGGAAATGCACATGCTCGCCTTCGGCCTCGATCAGCACGTTGGCAAGGATCGGAATTGTGTTCCGGCGTTCGACAACCGATTGGGCCTGAGCAACCGCCTTGAGTAGGCTGCCGCGTTCGATGCTAACTTTCATGTCCCATGCTCCGCAAATTCTGAGGCATATCGCCAGTTGGGACGGGCACAGTATCCCATTGTCCACGCAGGCCAAGTGCTTTTGTCAGACTGTCCCTGACTGTGGCAATATGGTCAAGGGTTAGGGGTGCTATTCCGTCAGTGCGCGACGCAGTAATTCGATGTCATCGGCAATCTGATGATCCGAGACCTGCAGCTCTTGGATGCGACGCACACCGTGCATGACTGTCGTATGATCGCGTCCGCCAAACCGGCGGCCGATTTCAGGCAACGACCGATTGGTCATTGTCTTGGCCAGATACATTGCGACCTGACGAGGGCGCGCAAACGTCCGCACCCGTTTTGGCCCGATCATCTCGGCGAGGCGAATGTTATAATGCTCGGATACTTTGCGCTGAATTTCCTCGACGGTGACCTTGCGATCGGATGCCTTTAGAACATCGGAGAGGCAATCTTGCGCCAGTTCCAACGTGATTTCGCGCCCGACGAGCGACGCGAAAGCGAATAGACGGGTTAGCGCGCCTTCTAGCACACGGACGTTGGTGCTGATGCGGTGGGCCAGAAATTCCAGAACGCCTGACGCAATTTCAAGGTTTGGATACTGCTCGCGATACAGGTCCACCTTGGTCTGAAGGATTCCCAAGCGTAGTTCATAGTCAGTCGGATGCAGATCAACCACCAGCCCGCTTTGCAGGCGGGATTTGATCCGCTCTTCCAATTCCTTGATTTCACCCGGGGCGCGGTCGGCCGAGATGATGATCTGCTTGCCCGCGTCGACCAAGGCATTGAACGTGTGAAAGAATTCTTCTTGCGTGCTGTCCTTGCCGGCCATGAATTGAACGTCGTCGACCATCAGCAAATCGACCGAACGGAACATCTCTTTGAAGTCCATCATCTTACGGTCCCGCAGGGCCGTGATGAAACGGTACATGAATTGTTCGGCGCTGATATATAGCACGTTCTTTTCGGGCGAACGGCGGCGCAGCTCGTGCGCGATCGCATGCATCAGGTGGGTTTTACCCAGCCCCACGCCGCCATACAGAAACAACGGATTAAATGTTACGGCGCCGCCTTCGGCCACACGGCGTGCGGCAGCATTTGCCAGTTCGTTCGGCTTGCCGACAACAAACGTGTCAAAGGTAAAACGCCGATCCAGCGGCGAGCCATTCACGTCATGGGCGACAGCAGTTTTAGGTGCCGGCGTCGCGGCCTTTGGGGCTGCACTTGTCTGGGTCACAAATCGCAAACGCGCCACAGAATCGCCTTCGCGGTTCATCTGATACAAAATCTGTTCGCCGAAGTTTTTTTGCACGTAGTTGCCGATAAACGCAGTGGCCACCTCGAATGTCGCGACACCATCCGTGACGTCAGCAAAGGCCATAGGCTCAATCCAATTTTTGAAATTGCTGGCACCGACTGAAGTTTTCAGTGTCGTGCAGATCGAAGCCCATTGCGTGTTGGTCATAATGCCGTTTCGTCCCAATTTACCTGTCCCAAACCCAAGCCCGCAAAGACAGCGGGCCTCGACGTTCATCTCGTCCGCTGGTCCGCAATCTTTCAGAACTCGGGTGTCCCTCCCGAGAGGTGCGAAGCGCTTAACTGCTTCACTGCCTTGCACGTCGCACGCAAACGCGAGCGCAAGTGCCATCTGAAAAACGCGGGCGCGGGACGTATTGGCGCCCGGAACAGGCTGTTCCCAACGCGGTCTACGCAACAAATTGTCCTAGCCGGATAATCCGGCCAAATCCAATGATGCATGGCAATCTGACATCGCAGTAGCGTGTTTAACTTCGCCTTTGGCAATGCCTAGATTCGCTCATGTCCCCCCGGACGATGTGAATCGCAAGGACACGTTAGCAAGCTCGCAGGAGCCGCTTCAACACAACAACGCTATTGACTCGGGGGGTGGTGAAAAAGAATCTCTGCCGCCTTTGAAATTGTTTGGAAACTCGGGGCCGGCATGCCTGAAAAAGAAAGGCGCGCCACATTGGGCGCGCCTCGGATCGTGTGCATTTGGGCAACAAGTGCCGCAAAGATTTTTAGCCCAGCGCTTTTACACGAGAAGACAGGCGCGACATTTTGCGTGCCGCTGTGTTCTTGTGTACGACGCCTTTTGTGACGCCGCGCATCAGTTCTGGTTGAGCCGCTTGCAGTGCCTTTTGGGATGCGTCTTTGTCACCAGAAGCGATCGCTTCTTCGACGGCGCGCAGATATGTGCGGATGCGCGAACGGCGCATTTTGTTTACTTGAAAACGTGCTTCATTCTGGCGTGCGCGTTTTTTAGCCTGTGGTGTATTTGCCATGTCGTCGGGTCCCTTTCGTCGGGTCAAATGAATATCGTTCTGCGCAATTGGCCCAACCGGGTTTCGGAACCGGTGATTCTGGCCTAGCGGGCCTCACGCGCATGTATGGGGCGCCTTCTAAGACAAAATGCCTACAAAGGGAACCCCCAGTTTTTAGCGGTCGCGGAACTGCGGTTCGCGTTTTTCTGCGAATGCCGCCATGCCCTCTTTTTGGTCCTCGGTCGCAAATAGCGAATGGAACAGGCGGCGCTCATATAGAATACCTTCGGTGAGCGTCGTCTCAAAGGCGCGATTGACTGCATCTTTGGCCGAAACAGTCGCGACCAACGACTTTTCAGCGATCTTTTCTGCAACGCCCCGCGCCTCGTTCATCAGTTTGGCGGCGGGCACTACCCGGCTGACAAGACCGGAACGTTCGGCTTCTTCGGCATCCATGAAACGCCCCGTCAGGTGCATGTCCATCGACTTGGATTTCCCAACATAGCGGCTAAGGCGCTGTGTGCCGCCAATGCCCGCAATGACGCCAAGGTTGATCTCGGGCTGGCCGAACTTCGCGTTGTCGGCAGCAATGATGAAGTCACACATCATTGCCAGTTCGCACCCACCACCCAGTGCATAACCTGCAACCGCGGCGATGATTGGTTTGCGGGTATTGTTGAACCGGTCGGATTCGGTGCCGAAAAAATTGGCCTCATACATCTCGACGAACGACTTGTCCTTCATCTCGGTGATATCTGCGCCCGCAGCAAATGCCTTTTCAGATCCGGTCAAAACGATACAGCGGACTTTGTCGTTCTTGTCGGCATCTTCAAGCGCTTCACACAACTCGCCCAACAAGGTGGAATTAAGCGCGTTCAATGCGTCGGGTCGGTTCAGAGTGACGACTGCAACGTCGTCTTCGATATCAACAATGATGGTCTCATAGGCCATGTAGGTGGTCCTGTAATTGTTCAGCTTGGATCAGTTGATGGCCAATCATTCCGGCCGGATCAAGTTATCTTTGGCATTGCGGACAGAAGAAACTTGAGCGTCCGGACTGCACGATTCGGCGGATTTCCTTTTTGCACAAGCCGTTTGGGCAGGGATTTCCTTCTTGATCGTAGACTGCAAAAGTGTGTTGAAAATACCCCAACTCACCATCTGCCTGCCGGTAATCCTGCAACGAAGATCCGCCGGCAGCGATTGCCTCGCCCAAAACATCACGGATCAGCGGAACCAGCGTTCGGACGCGTTTGGCGCTAATTGCACCGGCCTTGCGCGCGGGGTGAATTCCTGCACGAAACAGCACCTCGCAAACATATATGTTTCCCAGCCCCGACACGATTTGCTGGTCCAGCAGCGCGGTTTTGATCGGGGTGTTGCGCCCCTTCAGGCGGCCAATCAGGTAGTCTTCGTCAAACCCATTTCCCAGCGGCTCCGGCCCTAGATCACGGATCAACCAGTGATCAGCCTGCGCCGCCGTGTCCATCAGGTCCATTGCTCCGAAACGACGCGCATCGTTAAATGTTATCCGCACGCCGTTCGCCATATGAAACACAACGTGGTCGTGTTTGGCTGGCGCAGGGTGCGGGTGGACAAAATCACCAACGGTCTGCCCTGAAATCGTCATCCGCCCCGACATGCCCAGATGCACGAGCAACGTCTCGCCGCTGTCCAGATCAACGAGGATATATTTCGACCGTCTGCGCAGCCTGTCGACCCGTTTTCCTGTCAGCCGGTTGACCATCTGGTCGGGAAACGGCCAGCGCAGATCAGGCCGGTTGACCTCGGCGCGGTCAATCACTGTGCCCTCCATAACTGGGGCTAAACCGCGGCGAACCGTCTCGACCTCTGGTAATTCGGGCATGATGCGCTTTCTATAGTCGTGTGGGCAGGATATAGCCCGACATGACCCCAAAGTGGGGTGATTGAAATGAACGGGCAAGCCCTGATGGACAATAAGACAACACACTTCGGTTTCGAGACAGTCCGCGAGGATGAAAAACAGGGGCGGGTTCAAGGCGTGTTTACCTCGGTTGCGAGCAAATACGACGTGATGAACGACGTCATGTCAGTCGGAATTCACCGCATCTGGAAGAAGGCGATGATGGATTGGCTCGCTCCGCGTGCGGGACAAAAACTGTTGGATGTTGCGGGCGGCACTGGTGACATTTCTTTCAAGTTTCTTGACCGCGCGGGATCAGGGCATGCGACAGTTTGCGACATCACAGAATCCATGCTTGTCGAGGGGCGCAAGCGGGCCGAAGCAGAGCAATTGTCAGACAGTCTGAACTGGGTCACCGGCGACGCGATGGCGCTGCCGTTTCCTGACAATACCTTTGACGTCTACACAATCAGCTTCGGCATCCGCAATGTTACCCGCCCGCAAGACGCACTGAAAGAAGCTTACCGCGTCCTACGCCCCGGTGGTCGTTTAATGGTGTTGGAATTCAGCCAGCTTCCCAATCCGATGATGCAGGCCGCCTATGACGCCTATTCGTTCAACGTAATCCCCGCGATGGGCAAGATGATCACAGGTGATTGGGACAGTTATCAGTATCTGGTGGAATCGATTCGCAAGTTCCCCGATCAGGACACGTTTCTGGACATGATCAAAGCAGCCGGTTTTGATAACGCCAAGTATCGCAACCTTACCCAAGGGATCGCAGCGTTGCATTCTGGATGGAAACTATAAGATGCGCGGGCCCCACAATATTATCCGGTTAATCCGCACAGGCGCCACATTCGAACGCACAGGCGCGATGAAAGTCCTGTTGGAGGCGTTGGATGCAGGCCCCGTCGTGCGGATCATCTTTCGCGGGCTGGTCTGGCCGTTCCAGTGGCTAGGCATCAAGGGCGATGTCAACATGCCGCCGGTCCCGCGTGCCTTGACCGCGCTTGGTCCCGCGTACATCAAGTTTGGTCAGGTCCTGTCTACGCGACCCGACGTTGTTGGCACGGATATGGCGGTGCAACTTCGCGTCCTGCAGGACCGGTTACCGCCCTTTTCCATGGCCGAAGCCCAAGCCGAAGTCGCCCGCGAATTGGGGGATGACGTAGCCAATCTGTTCACCAGTTTTTCGGAACCCGTTGCCGCAGCATCGTTGGCGCAAGTGCACAAGGCCCATCTGGCAGACACTGGTGCCGCGGTCGCCGTAAAAATCTTGCGACCCGGCATTGAAAAGGCATTCCGCAAGGACATCGACGCGTTCTATCTGGCCGCCCGGGCTGTCGAAATCCTGTCGCCCTCGTCCCGCCGCCTGAAACCGATGGACGTCATCACCCATTTCGAGGGTGTTGTGCGCGGCGAGTTGGATTTGCGTCTCGAAAGCGCGGCCGCATCCGAATTCGCCGACAATACCAAAGGTGACGCGGAATTTGCGGTGCCGTCAGTGCACTGGCACCTGTCCGGTCGACGGGTCATGACATTGGACTGGGCGGACGGCACAGGCATCGGGGACAACGCGGCGCTGGATGCCGCCGGTCATAACCGTCCTGCGTTGGCCAAACATGTTTTGCAGTTGTTTCTTAAACACGCTCTTCGCGATGGGTTTTTTCACGGGGATATGCACCAAGGCAACCTGAAGGTCGCCGCCGGTGGGGACATCATTGCCTATGATTTCGGGATCATGGGCCGTATCGACGAATACACCCGCCGCGTTTATGCGGAAATCCTGTTTGGCTTTATGCGCAAGGATTTCCACCGCGTCGCCGAGGTGCACTTCGAAGCCGGTTATGTCCCGGCAGATCAAGACGTCGATGAATTCGCACGTGCCTTGCGCGTCGTCGGAGAGCCTATTTTCGGGATGGATGCGAGCCGGATTTCAATGGCGCGGTTGCTGGCCTACCTGTTCGAAGTAACCGAGCGTTTCGGCATGGAAACCCGCACCGAATTGATACTCTTGCAACGGACAATGGTTGTCGTCGAAGGCGTCGCACGGTCGTTGGACGAGCACATCAACATCTGGGAAGCCGCCCAGCCCGTTGTCGAAGACTATATCAAAGATTCGATCGGCCCCAAGGCCTTGGCCCAGGATTTGGCAAAAACGGCGCGTGTCCTAGCGCGATTCGGCCCCCGTCTGCCGCAACTGGCCGAAGCCGCGTTGATCCGTCAGACCCAAACACCCGAACCGCGACCCCGCCAGTCGGTGGCCAACCGATTGGCCTGGATGGCCATCGGCGGAGCATTGGTCGCGATTGGCGCTTTGATTACAAGGATGCTGTAGGATCGCGCAGGGCGCTCACTTGGCTCGAAGATACAGCTGCGCCACCTTCTAGAATCAAGATTGTGTCGCCGCCTTCACTACGCACCTCTACGATCTGGCTATAAACGGCGACCGGATCCTGCGTCATCGCCTCATCGTCGATGAAGCTCACTTCTTCAAAGGAATAAAGTCCGTGAGGCAATGTGTTTCCTTGCGAATCAACACCATCCCATTCGATCAGATCAGCACTAACTGCGGTTTCGAAACGGTCTACCTCCTGACCTGTATCGTCGTAGACGGCAATTAGAACCTTGTCCGCCTGGCTTAGCGGATTTGGGGCCAGTGTAATCGGGTCACCATCGAAGTTCCCAAATGTCGCGGCCCGCGCCTCTCGCCCGACCCACGTGGCCATCTGTGCCATGCCGCCAAAGCTCAATGCTTCTGTCAGCCCACGCAAAAGATCGTTGGTTTGCACCTGTTGTTCAACACCCGAGAATGTCGCCAACTGCACCGCGTAGTCGGCGGAATCCACTGGGTTCAACGGGTCCTGATTTTGCATCTGCACCGTCAGCATTTTCAAAAATGTTTCAAAATCCGAACTGATTTCAGGCCGATTAGAGGCCGCCGCTGGCGTCGAACCGGATTGGGTTGAGGGGGTTTGGGTTACATCCATGTTTCACCTATACTCGCAAGTCCAACCCGCCAATCGGGATGGAGGGTCGTTGAACCAGTGCAGGCTCGGGGTTACCCTCGCCATTTTCGTCTAAGGCCGCTTGGGTTTGACCATCTTCCACTGCCTCTTGTGCATTTCCACCGCGGTCGCCTTGGAACTCGAATCCGACGTCCCGAAAACCGAATTGGCGGAATTCATTCGCAAAACTTTCAAGGTGGCGGCGGACCAAGTCTTGGGTTTCCGGCCTTTCCATCGTGATCTGAACTATGACGCCTGTCTCATTGGTCACCATTCGCAGCTCGACCCGACCCAACTCGGCCGGGTTGAGGACAAGCTCGGTGACCCCACCCGGACGTGACGTGACTGCAGCGGCCAGTTGCTGACCCACGGATTGAACAATCGCCGTCGGGGCGGCACCAAGAGTTCTTGTTTGCGTTTGGGCTGCGCTTGCGGTCGCTGAACGATCCACAATGCTAGGCCCATCCAGCGCGGTCATGGGTCCGTCAGCATCAAAATTAACGGCCAGATCTCGGTCGGTTGCAATGACCGGTATTGCAGCGACGTTTGGTGCTGTCGCAATCGCTAGTGGGCTAACCGGTGCTTGCGTGATGAAATTGGGAGTGACCGCCGGTTGTTGCTGAACCGGGTGCGCTGTTTCGACAAACACAGGTTGGGATTGTCCTGCTGTAGGATTCTGCATACCGGATGGCGTCGCGGCGACGATTTGTGGTTCTTGGGAGGTGCCATTTCCTGTGCCCGCGACTGCGGCAGGCATCGGAATGGCCCGAACCGGCGCAAAATGCTGCGCGGGCGCAGCGGATTCGCTGCTGGCCAATTGCAGTCCGTTTATTGTGTCGATTGAATCGCCAATTGGAATCATTGCAGACGCCGACGCGGCTGTCGACGGGGTGCCTGTGTTCAAATTGCCCATCACGGCCATCGCAATATGAGGAATTGACGCGCTGGAAACTCGCGCCAACGGAGATGTCGACATCTCTGGTACAGCCATCTGCGGTTCTGACGGTCTAGGGCCGTTATACGTGTGTTCAACCGCTGTCCGGGCAATACTACGGTCCGGAACCGGTGTGGTCACTTCGCCGTCAACGGATAGCCGCGGATCAGGTCGCACAGGTTGCGGTTCGCCACCCTCAGTTGGCAATGTCTGGCTGGTATCTAGGACAGGGTCGGGTGCCGCGGGTTGGTCTGGCATTCCGCCGGTGGGTCGGTCACTGATGCGCGGCACGGGAGGGGTGGTCAAGTCATCGGATACCCCCTCAAGCTGGCCAGTGGGCCGCGCGTCCACATCAAGAGTTCCTAACTCGGCGCTCTCGCCCATGTGCGTAGGGCGGGTTGAAGAAATCCGGGCAAGAGCCATCTCTTCGGGCTCAGCGTCTGTCGGGTCAACACCCGCTCGTGTCGGCGGCGCGACTTCGTCGGCAGCCGACATAAGTGGCACGGCTTCACCGTCTTCCAGATCCTGACTAGCGACAAAGACCCCGCCATCCGCATTAGAACGCGGGTTTGTCGCGCCCAGCTGCCCAAAAAAGAATGCCGCGAAATTCATGGCCTCCGCGTCAGCGGCCGGCGGTGCGACCGCCTCAGGAATGCCTTGTCGATCGGAATGCCCAGTAGCCGGCGCAGTAAAGGTGAAGTGAGCGGTTTGCATTCTGCCTCCTGAGGTGAGTTGCCTTTAGTTTCCACCAAGAAACTTACGGAATGTTTACCGAAACCGGACAAACTATCAGAAATTGATATGGATAACCGAATGAATACGCCTCCCCCCCTCGCGGCACCCCATCTAGGCAAACCGATTGTAACTGGCACCGATCAAAAATTGCGGGATGCTGCACTACAACTCGAAGCCAGCTTTCTATCCGAAATGCTAAAAGTCGCAGGTTTTGGTGCGCCCAGAGAATCATTCGGCGGCGGTATTGGGGAGGACCAATTCGGTTCCTTCCTGCGCGATGCTCAGGCCCTTGAAATGGCGAAGTCCGGCGGCATTGGCCTTGCAGAATCACTATTCGAAGCCTTGAAGGAGCGTGCCTATGCCTGACGAAATGACGCAATTAATTGGCGTTCTTGCACAAGAGCGCGAGGCAATCCTGACAGGCGACTTTGATAGTATTGACCGGCTTGTTTCCGAAAAAACCGAATTGATCGAGCAAATTGAACCAAAGGGAGACCGCAAACAGCTCCGGTCAGTTTTTGCGGCGGTCGAGCATAACCAAGCGTTGCTTCAAGCTGCGATCGAGGGTGTCAAACGCGCACGGGAACGATTGGAAGCCGTCAGAGATGTTCAGACGTCACTAAGTGTCTATAGCCCGTGGGGAATGCAAACTATCACTGATGCAAATGGCGCTACTCTAAGCAAGAAAGCATAGGCGGGAATTGTCTAAAAACCGATCGAATTTACAGTTCCTTTTTAACCCGTCATTCACTTTCCCCCGTCAAAAGAAATCTACTCAGAACGAGAACGCAGGCCGACACCTGCCAACAGTCAGAATGGCTCTGCGCATGAGCGCATCATTTAACCAAGACGCAAAAGCGTCTGCTAAAAAAGGGCCATAAAATATGTCCAGCATTCTAACAAACAATAGCGCAATGGTAGCGCTGCAGACACTCAAGACAATCAACCAGGACCTGTCTAAAACACAGTCGATGATCTCGACAGGTAAGGACATCGCAAGCGCGAAGGACAACTCTGCTGTCTGGAGTATCTCCAACGTAGTGGAATCAGATGTCAGCGGTGTCAAAGCCGTATCAGATGCCCCGTCACTGGTTGAATCAACTGTCGCAGTCGCGTCTGCCGGTGCCGAGCAAATCGTCAATATCTTCAACGAAATGAAGGAAAAGGTTGTCGCCGCGACAGGTGAGAACGTGGATCACGCGAAAATTACAGCAGACGTCGACGAGCTGAAAGCACAGATCACATCTGTGATCTCCTCGTCTCAGTTTAACGGCGCGAATCTGCTCAACACGGCCGGCGGCGACATCACCGTTCTGTCGTCTCTTGACCGTGATGCCACAGGCACCGTGACTGCGTCGAACATCACTGTTGCGTCGGTAGATTTCGAAGCCGGCCTTGACCTCACAACAATTGATGTTTCGTCCGCGGCCGCGGCCGACACTTCGTTGGCAGCAATGGAGACCTTGATCCAGTCAGCAGTCGATGGCGCAGCTTCTTTGGGCGCGTCAGCCGCACGTATCTCTGACCAAAACAACTTTGTTGGCAAAGTCTCGGATGCGATCAAATCGGGTATCGGCACCCTAGTTGACGCAAACATGGAAGAAGCCTCTGCGCGGCTTCAGGCGCTTCAGGTTCAACAACAGCTGGGCGTTCAGTCCTTGTCAATTGCGAACCAGGCTCCACAGACGATCCTGTCTCTGTTCCGGTAACAAACACTGGAGCGCCAACTTCGATTGGCGCTCCACCCCTCTTTTCGCTGCGGTAAAACCGCACCACGTTTAACACCGTCCCGAAAGGACCCGCCGTGAACGTTATTGAACAGGCAAAACAAGCCTACGCTCCTACCCACCAACCAATCCATACCCCCAGATCAATCGAATCCAAGGTCCTCGGACAGATTACGTCCCGCCTTGCGTCGGCCGCTAAATCAAACAATTTCCCCCGCCTCGTCGAAGCACTTTATGAAAACCGCCGTTTCTGGACTACGTTGGCAACCGATGTTGCCGACGCGGACAATGAACTATCTGACGGGCTAAGAGCACAAATTTTCTATCTCGCTGAATTTACCGAACACCACAGCAGATTAGTCCTGTCAGGTGCCGCCCTCGCCGACATCTTGATCGAAGTGAACACATCTGTGATGCGTGGCCTGAATGGTGAAGGAGCAGTCGCATGAGCGGTCTGGTCCTCAAGCTGAACCCTAAGGAACGTCTACTTGTTAATGGTGCGGTCATCGAGAACGGTGATCGTCGCAGTCGATTGTCCATATTGACGCCAAATGCCAACATTCTGCGGCTGCGCGATGCCATTCGCCCCGATGAGGTGAACACGCCGGTGCGGCGTGTCTGCTACATTGCGCAACTGGTGCTGTCTGGTGACGTTGCACAAGGCGATGCGCAGCAACAGATATTGCGAGGAATCGAACAACTAAGTCAGGCTTTGCTGGACGATGACAGCCGATCCCAACTAACAGTTGCGACCTCGGCTGCCCAGGACAACGATTTCTACAGGGTCCTCAAGGCCCTTCGAAGCCTGTTACCCCGCGAAGCACGCCTGCTTGATCAAGTGCCAAACTAATGTTTCAACCTGTTGTCCCTTTAACCGGCTATGTGGGTTGGAAATTCCTAGAAAGGACACTTGCGCCTCAGCAAGAGGCATTTGAATCTAGCACCGTACTGGCCCGGGCAAAGGATCATTTTCGGGAAAACATCGGCCAGATCAACAGCGCGGAGGCATTGGTGAATGATCGCCAATTGCTAGAAGTCGCTTTGGGTGCGTTTGGCCTGTCAGAAGACATCGACAACAAGTTCTTTATTCAAAAGATCCTAAGCGACGGTACGACATCCGATGATGCGTTATCGAACAGGTTGGCCGACAAACGGTATCGAGCCTTTAGCGAGGCCTTTGGTTTTGGTGAGTCAGCAGCCCCAAAAACGGTTTATGCCGGATTTCCCGATAAAATAATCGACCTCTATACACAAAAAGAATTCGAGCGCGCCGTCGGCGAACAAGACAACGATTTGCGGCTGGCGTTGAACGTCGAAACATCACTTGAAAACGTTTCCAAACAGACTCAGGCAACCGATTCCCAATGGTTCGCCGTTATGGGCGATCCACCGCTTCGCCAAGTTATGGAAAAAGCACTTGGCCTGCCAAGCAGCTTCGCGCAAATTGATATCGATCAGCAGCTTTCGACATTCAAAGAACGCGCCAGCGCGACTTTCGGGACGGATCGAGTATCGGACTTGCTGGAGCCCGAACAGCAAGAAAAATTGATCCGGCTATTTTTGATCCGGTCCGAGGCCGCGACTTCCTCTATTTCAGGTGGTGCAAACGCCGCGCTCACTTTGCTAAGATCGGTGCCGCCACTGTATTGATCGTCAGCCCACGATCCGCCGAAGCAATGCAAAATGGCCCATGACATCGCGCGTACCTTTTTGTGCCAGGAACCCTTCAAGATCATCGAAACGCTCTACCGCCTTGTCGGTCAAAGGATCCGAACCGGACACATACAGGCCGGATTGGATCATCATTTCTGCGGCGTCATGTGCACTTAGCAATTGTCGGGCCTTTCGGATTAAGTCGTTTTCGATCTCGCTCGCCGCTTGCGGCAGTGATCTGGACACAGACCGAACGACGTCAACTGCGGGGAATCTACCCCGTTCAGCGATCGTGCGATCCAAAACAACGTGCCCATCAAGCACCCCGCGCAGCATATCGGCGACAGGCTCATCCATATCCGACCCTGAAACCAAAACCGAAAACACGGCGGTGATATCACCCGACCCGTCAACACCGGGGCCAGCCCGCTCGCATAATCCTGCTATGGCCGCAGCCGTCGAGGCCGGAAATCCGCGTAACCGCGATTCTTCTCCCGCGGCGATGGCCGTTTCGCGGTGCGCTTCGCAGAACCGCGTCACGGAATCGACCAATAGTAAAACGTGTAGGTTTTGGTCCCGAAAATGCTCGGCGATGGCGGTCGCAGTTTGCGCGCACCGGCGGCGCATCTGTGGTGACCGATCTGACGTCGCAGCAACGACGACGGATTTTGCCAATCCTTCGGGGCCCAAAACGTCTTCTACAAACTGCCGGACCTCGCGCCCCCGCTCTCCGACCAACGCCACGACCACAACATCGGCCGTTACGCCGCAGGCCAAATCCCCCAGCAACGTAGACTTGCCGACACCCGAGCCAGCAAACAATCCGATTCTCTGACCGCGCACGATCGGCAGAAGTGTGTTGAAAACAGCGACTCCGGTTTCCAGTCTGACCCCAAGCCGTTTGCGCTGCTGCGCCGGCGGTGGCGTGTTGGCAAGCCGCGCCGATGTTCTGCCTTGCAAGATTGGCTTGCCATCCAATGGTGCGCCGTCAGGGTCGATAACCCGTCCCAGCCATGACGCGTCCGGATAGATCTTGGGGGCGGCGGAAATGCGAACCATGTCACCAATTGCGATTCCTTCGGTGCCACCTTCTATCAGCGCACAAGCCGTGTTCGGCGTCAGGCGAACAATCTCGCCTACCCGTCGCGATTCATCGCTATGGATGGCAACCCGTTCCCCAATCCGGCAACTGTCCGATACCCCGCCGACCGACACCAGACCATCGGACACCTGCACGACACGTCCACCCATAAACGTCATCGGTTGCCGCGCTATCTGGTTCGTCGCCAATTCATAGAAATCTTGCGCCATTTTGTTCCGATCTTGGTTAAGCACAACCTCTTCTTAAGGAATCACCCTTAATGCTTCGTTGAGGCCGCAACGGAGAATCCGAATGTTTCAATCGCTAGACGTTTTTCAAACAGCCGCTGCAATGGCACGTCATGCCGGCGCACGTCAGGCCGTCACCGCGGCGAACGTGGCAAATGCGGACACCCCTGGCTATCAGGCGCGACGACTTGCCTCTTTTGCCGACATTCATGCGCAAGCCGGAGGTGCCAGACTAGAGGCCCGTCGGGTTGGTCATATCGGGCACTCTTCCGCCCATGCGAGTTCCAGTAAAACAATCAACGCAGGTAGTGAACCCGCGCCAAACGGCAACGCCGTTTCTGTCGAAGAAGAGATGCTTCATTCAGTCAATATCATGCGCGAACACAGCCGAGCATTGGCAATCTACAAACACGCGATGACAGTCTTGCGCACAACAATCGGACGATAGGATCAACAATGACCGATTTTAGCAATGCAATACAAATTGCGACCAGCGGCATGAAAGCACAGGCCACGCGTCTGCGCCATGTGTCCGAAAACATCGCAAACGCAGACACGCCCGGCTATCGCCGCAAAACGATTTCGTTCGATCAGGTGATGCAAAGCGGGCGCCAGACCGGTTCGGTCGAAATTGGCCGGATGCAATTGGATAAATCCCAACTCGCGCAGATCTATGATCCTGCGCATCCGTTGGCCGACAGCAGCGGCCATTTCGACGGTTCCAATGTCAAACTGCTGATCGAAGTAGCCGACGCGCGCGAGGCGCAGCGCAGCTACGAAGCCAACTTAAAAGTGTTCGATCAAGTGCGGAAAATGTCTTCCGCATTGATGGATCTATTGCGGAAATAGGATTATTATCATGCAAGTAGCCAGCTCACTCGTCGCCCAGAATTACGCGTCTGGAATGGCCGCAGTCGCGCCAAACCCATCCAGCGAAACCAACTCATTTGCCGGGATGGCAATGGATTTTGCAGCGACGCTTCAAGCCTCCGAAAATGCCGCAATGGGCGCTATGACCGGCGACACCGACCCACATGCTTTGGTTCAGGCTCTGGCCCAGACCGAACTTGCCGTTCAAACAGCCGTGACGATCCGCGACAAAGTCGTCGAAGCGTATCAGGAAATACTGCGGATGCCTATGTAATGAACGAGGCGCTGTTCTACGACACGCTGCGGCAAGGGTTGTGGGTCGCCTTTACGATTTCCATCCCGATTTTGACCGTCGCTTTGGTCACCGGTTTGGCGATCGGATTGTTCCAGGCGCTGACGTCGGTGCAGGAAATGACATTGACCTTTGTGCCTAAACTGGCGGCCATTGTTGGGGTTTTCTGGCTGTCGATGGGCTTTATGTCCGAAACGTTGGCGTCGTTTTTTCGGGTGACTGTCGTGCCGCTAATTGCAGGAGGATACTGATGGAAAACGGGACCTATGCAGGAATTACGCGTCAGCATGGTTTGATGGCCGAAATGCGCACAATCGCAAACAATATTGCGAACGCGTCAACGACGGGTTTCAAAGCTGAAGGCGTCATATTTGCCGAACATATTAAGCGTTTGGACCATGGCCATTCCAGCCTGTCGATGGCCACGGCCAGTGTCAGGGACACGGCCATGACCCAAGGCGGCCTGGCACAAACCGGCGGTACATTCGACCTCGCTATTGAAGGGGACGGGTTCTTCTTGATCCAAACGCCACAGGGCGAACGCCTGACACGTGCGGGATCGTTTACCCCGAACGGGAACGGCGACTTGGTCACTATGGATGGCCATCCGGTGTTGGACGCGGGCGGCGCTCCGATTTTTGTCCCCCAAGGGGGCGGCAAAATCGCGATTGCACCTGACGGGACGCTATCGGCCGCGGGGCAGCCTGTTGGGCAGATCGGACTGGTTGTTCCTTCTGATCCAGATCGCATGTCACGACATGGCGGCACAATGTTCGAAGCAGCCGGCGGATATGAACCCTCACTGGACGGGCGGATGATGCAAGGGTTTCTCGAGCAATCCAACGTCAATTCAATTGTGCAAATTGGCCGTATGATCGAAGTTCAGCGCGCTTACGAATTGGGGCAAAGCTTTCTCGAAAAAGAAGATGAACGCATCCGTGGCGTTATCAAATCACTTAGCCGCTAATAGAAAGGTCCAACAATGCGAGCATTAAAAATCGCTGCCGCAGGCATGACCGCGCAGCAAATGCGGGTCGAGGTTATTTCAAACAACCTCGCGAACATGAACACAACCGGATACAATCCACGGCGCGCCGAATTCGCCGACCTCCACTATCAGCAGCTGGCGCGACCCGGCACGATCAACGCCGCCGACGGAACCGTTTTGCCAACCGGCGTTCAGTTGGGGCTCGGCGTTCGGGCAACCGCCGTATCGGTCATGCTTGGCCAAGGTGCGCTGGCGCAAACCGGCGGTGACTTGGACCTCGCCATCGAAGGTCAGGGCTATCTGGAAGTGACACTGCCCAATGGCAATGCCGCCTATACACGTGACGGTGGGCTCAAACGCACAGGTGACGGGCTGATTGTGACATCCGACGGCTTTCCCGTCGTGCCTGATATAACGATCCCGCGGGATTCACGGTCGATTTCGATCAATGCAGAAGGCGAGGTCTATGCCTATTTCACTGATCGTCCGGAACCTGAACTGCTAGGTCAGTTCACCCTATCCGGCTTTACCAACCCAAAAGGCTTGGAAGCAATCGGCTCGAACCTGTTTCTTGAAACTCCAGCCTCCGGGCCGTCTGTGGTATCTACCCCCGGCCAAGACGGGGTCGGCGTTTTACGCCAAGGTTATCTAGAAGACAGCTCTGTCGATCCGGTCCGCGAAGTGACCGACCTGATCGAGGCTCAGCGAGGGTACGAGTTGAATTCAAAAGTCATTTCGGCAGCTGATCAGATGCTAAGCGCGACGGTCCAAGTCCGTTGATACGGATCGCGATCATAGTCGCTATTTGGGCGACAGGTCTGTCGGCAGAGACGCTTGTCGCTGCACGAACATTGCCCGCTCAATCGATCATTGGACCCGACGATATCTTGCTTCGGGATATCTCGATCGCGGGGGGCGAAACCGACCCGTTGTTGTTCATAGGAATGGAAACGCGCGTGGCATTATACGCTGGACGCCCTGTGCGGGTCGGCGATGTCGGCGCCCCTGCGATCGTCGATCGCAATCAAATCATCGGCCTTGTGTTCGCTCAAAATGGTCTGCGGATAACCACTGAAGGACGCGCACTGGAACGCGCCGGACCCGGCGACGTTATCCGGATCATGAACCTGTCTTCTCGAAACACGGTAAGAGCCCGTATCAACGACTTGGGGCAGGCCGTTGTCTCACGTTAAGGAAAAAATATGCGCTACATGATCCCAATTGTACTGCTCGCCGGATGTTCATCCACGCCGATTGGCCGCGCACCCGAATTGACTCCGATCGAGGCCACGAACGAACGTGCCGCAATGGTCACCTATGGGTTGCCACAAACCTTGCCCAACACAAGTCACCGCCGTGCTGATCAGGCGTCGTTGTGGACAAAGGATAAGGCCTCGTTGCTCGGGGACCGCCGCGCCATGCAACGCGGCGACATCCTAACGGTGGTCATTGAAATCAATGACAAGGCCGAGATATCCAATTCATCATCGCGCGGACGGTCTTCATCGCAACAAATGGGGGTGCCGCAGTTGTTTGGTCTGCCGCAACGGGCAGACCCCAACCTACCCGAAGGGGCCAGTTTAGGCGAAGCTGTGCAACTCAGTTCTCAGAGCAGTTCAGCCGGTGATGGTTCAGTTCGCAGAAACGAAAAACTGACCCTCAAGGTTGCGGCGACAATTGTCGAGGTCCTGCCAAATGGCGTTCTGGCGATTTCCGGACAACAAGAAGTGCGGGTAAATTTCGAACTGCGCGAGTTGCTCGTAACCGGTTTTGTCCGGCCCGCGGACGTCAGTCGTCAAAACGAAATCACTTATGAAAAAATCGCCTCTGCTAGGATATCCTACGGCGGCCGCGGTCAGATTTCTGACATGCAGCAACCAAGATATGGTCAACAAGCGCTTGAAGCGGTCTTACCTTTCTAGTTTGGAAAATAAATGAAAAAGATCCTCTTACCACTGATCCTGCTATTGTTAGGAGTTGGCGGCGGCGTCGGCGCAGGGCTGATGTTGGCACCACCTCCACCAGAAGAGACAGCATTGTCCGGCCCCTGCGGCGACGTTGACACCCATATGGCCGCCGCTGCCCCCCCCCCAGAAGAAGAACCACTTGAGGCCTACGAATATGCAAAGCTAGGAAACCAATTCGTTGTTCCGGTTGTCCGTGATGGCACAGTGAATTCGTTGGTTGTTATCGCGCTAAGCATCGAAGTCGACCCGGGTTCCAAAGAAATTGTCTTTCTTGCCGAGCCAAAACTGCGGGATGAATTTCTGCAAGCGATGTTCGACCACGCGAACATCGGGGGTTTTGACGGGAATTTCACAAGCTCAACCAACATGAGGCCGCTACGCGAAGAATTATCGCGGCGAGGGCGGAGTATCCTCCCCGGGACGATCCATGACGTGTTGATCGTCGACATCGTTCGTCAGGATTCGTAATCCTGACGTCTGTCGGCCTTTTGGCGAATTCCCGCATCATACAGTCTGAGCAACCGGCAAGAAACATCATCCTTGCCAATCGCAACGCGCAAATCTTCCTCGGCGCTTGAACGCCGTGCTCGCAGCAGTGCCAGCTCGGTATTCAACGCCGCGCGTTGCTGTTCAACCCAAGCTTGCCAACGTGTATCCGCACCCGAAGTCAACGCAGCATCTGCTCGGACCATTCTTTTGTCCGCCCGTGCTTTTACATCCAGCCGTAACCGGCCCAGAGCAGCCAGTAATTCGGCCTCCTTCGAGCGTAGCCTCAGGCATTCGGATTGGCTGAAACGCATTTTCATATCTGCGATACGCGCCATTTTTGTCAGGGCGATCCTGTTCTGTTTCATGGCTTGGCCTTCGCTCGAATTGATTCAGCGAACCGGATTGCCGCAGCTACCGCAGCGTAATCTTCGGGGCGAATTTGATCACCAATTTCAACCCCAGCAAACAAGGCACGTGCAGTCGGGGGATCAGAGTGAAGTGGAACTGCATTTTCGGTTGCTAGCTCTCTAATTTTTCGCGCGACTTCATCAACCCCTTTGGCCACGCAAACCGGGGCACCGGCCGACGATCTTTGCCATTTCAATGCGACGGCATAATGGGTCGGATTGACAATTACGACGTCCGCTTCCGGGACGTCTGCCAACATTTTGTTCATCGCCAGCTCTGCACCTTTTTGGCGGCGTTGCTGCTTTAACATCGGGTCGCCTTCTGACTGTTTTTGCTCGTCAGTCATTTCTTTACGTGACATCCGGTGCTTGCGCAGATGCTCTTCTCGTTGCCAAAGGTAATCGATGCCACCGATCACAAATGCAACCAGCACAACAATTGACAAAAGAAGGATAATCAGTCGTCCGATTTCCGCGGTCACCATGCCTGGTGTCATTCGTAGACTGCCTATTATATTGTCTTTTTGTGCCGCGACGACAAAGCCCAAAATCACGCAATAAATCACCAGTTTTACGCTACTCTTGGCGAACTCGAACAACCCTTTTCGCCCGAACTTATTCTTGGCGCCCGACAGTGGAGATATCCGGTTTAGCTTGGGTGCGAGTTTCGACGGCGCGAAGACAACCGCCTTTTGGGTAATCAACGATAATAGCGCCATCACCGCTGGTATTATGAACAGTGCCGATAGCTGAACAGACGTTTCTTGAAACAGCGTCCCCAATACCGGCATCGGACTGCCATCAAAGACGAGTTTCGCCAAATCATCAGCTTGCTCTAAAACGGATCGGAAAACCGTCCCAAGACTGATGAGCGCGGCCGCCCCGAACACACTCATAGCAATCAATAACCCGCCATAAACCGCAGCCGTTGTCAGATCGGCGGATTTGACAAGTTCGCCTTTCTTGCGCGCATCATCGAGCTTCTTTTGGCTGGCTTCGTATTGTTTGTCTGACTTGTCCTCTTCACTCATTCAAGATCACCGAACGGAAACAACAAGAAATCCCCAAAGGCTTCGACCCACAAACCTAGCATAAGCGGACTACAAATCAGCAACAGCAGCAGTCCACCGGCCGTAATTGCGGGCGCGCCGACAAACGATACCATCAATTGCGGCATGGCCTTGTTCACGAAGCCTAATGTCAGGTTGTATATCAACGACGCCACCACGAATGGCGCTGCTAAGGTAAAGGCAAAAGCAAAGCTTTTTGCAATCCTGTCAACGCCAAGGTCGACAGCAATTTCTGCGGTGACCACCGCCCCAATCGGGACCATTTCATACCCCAACAATATGTACCGCGCCACTTGCACGTGCAGCCCCATCATCGCGGCGAGAGCGAGGCCCGCAATTAAGAGCAGCCGACCCATTGCCGGCTGCGGATCGACCCCTGCAGTCCCCCCAAAGATTTGCGACAATGATGTGGACTGCGCGGCAATCGACCCCGCGATTTGCAAAATATGCACAAAGAACCGCAAGCAGATCCCGAAGAACAAACCGGTCAACACTTCCGAGATTAGGACGGTGGGTAAAATGGTATCGATGTCGACGTAGGGCAGTGACGGCCAAACAATTGCGCTAAAAGCGAAGGCCAGCCCAATTTTTACACGGCTGGGGATCACTTGTTCGCCAAATCCGGGCGTAACCGATAGCAAGGCCGCTATTCGCGCGAACACCAAAACGGCCATGGCGCCAACGCTTTGGAATAGGTCAAGCAGGTCGCTTGCGGCCAGCGTCATTCTGCTGCCACCAACCCAACCAAAGACGGCCTAGCGTCAATTCCAATCTCTTCAAACGACAGCACCGGGTTCATTATTCCTTTTGCCGACATGACCGTTCTTAGAAAACGACGTCTTCGCATCGAGGTTACGACCGCAGCGTAAGCGCCCTGATCTGCGGCCGTCCCCAATTTTTGCGCGATACCGTCAGCGAGCGCGTTGAAATTGTCTGGCGGAAGCGCAACGTCACCGGACCCGTGATCGGATCGGACCTCGTAAGTTGTAAAAATGTCTTCCCATTCTGGGGCAAGCTGCACCAAGGGAATGGTCCCGTCTTCCCGTCTCATCTCGGCGACCAATTGAAAACCCATCCGCTGGCGAACATGTTCTGTGATGCCATCAATGGTCGAGAACAGCTGCCTGCCCTCTGCGGCTGCTTCGATTATCAGCGGCAGATTTCGGATTGAGACGCGTTCATCCAAAAGAAGACGAAGCACCGAAAGTAGCACATCGACAGGCACCTTGTCCGGAACCATCTCATCCAACATTTTCCGGTTTGCCTCGGAACGTGCAGCATCCGTCAAATTGACCATTTCATCGAGCCTGCGGCGCAGAGCCTTTAGGGTCAGTAGCCTTGAGAAATTCCGCTTCACCACTTCGAGCAAATGTGTCGCTAAGACCTCTGTCGGCAGGACAATCGTTAATCCTGCCAGCGTTGCGGCCTCTTTTTGGCTGGTAGGGATCCATCGGGCGGGTGCGCCATATACCGGCTCTTGAACCGATGTTCCCGACAAGTCGGGCGTCGCATCATCGGACAAAAGCGCCAACACACTGCTTGGTTCCAGCCTGTCACGTGCCTGCTCAACGCCGTGGACCTTTATCACATATGTGCCTGGGCCCAGTGCCGGATCGTCAGTCAATCGGATTTCAGGTAACATCACCCCATAGGTTGCAGCCACATGGGTGCGCATATTCTGGATGCGCGCGTCCAATCCGATGCCGGGATCTAGAACCATTTCGACCAAGTCGGGTGAGAATTCGACATGGACGTCGTCCAAATCCAGCATATCGCCCATCGACTTTGTCACAGGTGCTGCTGGTTCCTCGGGCTGACTGGCATCGGCAATCGCCTGTCGGTTTGCGGCCCTCTGGGCGGCAAAAGCACAGCCGCCCAAGGTTATTGCGCCGATCAAAAATGGAACAAACGGCAAACCCGGAACCAACGCGAAAAGCGCCATCAATACCGCCACCGTGTTCAGGGCTGCGGGGTGACGCCCCAGTTGAGAAACCAGCGTCAAATCCGTCGCGCCCGTCGCGCCACCCCGCGCCAGCAATAAGGCCGAGGAGATAGAGATAACAACAGCCGGAATTTGTGAAACCAAACCATCCCCGACCGTGAGAATTGCATAAGTTTCAAACGCCTGACCAAGCGGCATGCCTTTGGTTCCGGCGCCGATAACCAGACCCATGATCAGGTTGAGCGCGGTGATTAATAGCCCCGCGACAGCGTCACCTTTTACAAATTTGGATGCGCCATCAAGTGATCCAAAGAACGTCGTTTCAGCCTGTTCGGTTTCGCGACGCCGCTTGGCCTCTGCATGGTCGATCGCCCCAGCTGACATATCGCTGTCAATCGCAAGCTGTTTGCCAGGCATTGCGTCCAGCGCGAAACGTGCGCCCACTTCAGCCATACGCGTCGCGCCTTTGTTGATCACGACGAAGTTTACAATCAACAGGACGCAAAACACGACCAACCCAAGTAGGACATTGCCGCCCATCACGAACATGGCGAAACCTTCGATCACCTCGCCCGCGGCTGACGTACCTGTATGCCCTTCACCGATGATCAGCTTGGTCGACGACACGTTTAGCGACAATCGTAGCATGAGCGACGCCAACAGCACTGTAGGAAACGCAGAGAAATCCAGCGGTCTTTCGATAAATAGCGTCACGGTGAACATCAGTATGGCCAGCGCAAATGACGCAGCAAGTCCGATATCCAGAACCCACGCGGGCATCGGCAAAATCATCATAACAATGATAGCCATTAGCGCGAGCGCGAGCAGAATGGTTGGTTGGAAAATGCGAGTTATAGTCATTGAGCTTATCGCTCGGTACTGGCGGAAACCGATGGTTCGGGCCCGTTATGCCAGAGGACCTGACAAGCTTCTAAATCGTTGACGATCGTATCGACGGATTCTTCCATGAATTTGCACACCCTTCTGATGGTAATTCAGGCGTAAGCCGTGGAAGTTTATATTTGGTTATCCAGTTTGCAGTGATGCGACCACCTAATCGACAGTTTCAAATCGCTGTAACAACCGGTCCAATAACTCTCTTCGTTCCGAACTTTGCACGAGTAGGTCGCGTCCTGAGGCCAAAGTTTCAGGAAATGGTGCAGCATTGGTGTCGCGTGCAAGCACAACTTGTGAGACATCCTGCAAGAATGCGTCGGACCCATCGGCGAGTGCACCCCAGTCGCCATCTCGCCAAGCAACAATGTCCGGATTTGAAGTATCAAACCCTAAATCGGCCGTAGGGTTATCAAGCAATGACTGCGCCTGTTTCCGCAGTTCATCAGCTCGCGCACCTGATATACCCGTCAGTGTTACCATCGCATCAGACGCCAGGCCCAGATCGATTTGGGCATTTGCCCGAAGATGCCGACGATCATCCATCGCTGTGCCTAGTGCAGAAGCCTCCAGGACGGCCAGTGCGCGATCGGGAAAGCCCAGATCCAAAAGCCGACCTGCGACGAGGTTTTGTGCATCGCTACCCGCAGCGAATACCGTTTCTTCAAATGCGAACTCCAAGAAATCTGGATTGCCCTCTTCTTGAACTACCAAGGTCGAAATTGCAGACCACAAATCCATAGACGTTTCCGGTGCCATGTCCGCTTGTGCTTCAGACAGGATCCGGATCGCAGCCTGAGTGTCCTTGGACCGTATCAATCCCAATATCTGCGCCTCGGCCAAGTCCGATGATATCGGGGTATCCCGAAATTCGAACCGCAAGATTTGCGCCATCGCCAGGGCCTCGGGGTCGGGCGGCGAATTGGTTTGCGCGTTCAATTCAAAATACTGCAATAGTGCATCAGGTGTTATGCGCGCGCCATCAGAAGCGTATCGCAGCAATATCTCTTCTGCGGCTAGCGGACCTTCCTCTTGAATGGCCACGACAGCCTGCGCTTGCGCAACCTCAATAGGAATAATGTCGGATCCAGCCGCAATGGTAAGTGCCTGATTCGCAAACGCCGTTTCACCTATTGCCGAAAACCGTTCCGCCAATTGTGGGCCCAGATGGATTTGCAGATGGCTCGGAAGCGCCTTGAAGCTTCGCAAAATGGCCTCTGACGCCGGGGCTTGTTTATAGTCACCTACCGAATGAGATAAAAAGCTCCAAAGAGCGACGGAACCGATACAGCTCACTTGATCTTCGAGCAAAGGGATTTCACCGCTAGAACCGTCGATGATTTCGCTAAGCGCACCTAGGATACGGCGTTCGCGCGAATCGACTTGATCGATCTCCAGCGCGGCACGTGCTTCTAGTCCAAAGCCGAAAAAGATGTAGGCGCGGCTAAGGTCTACAACTGATTGTGGATCCGGGGTGTCAAACTCTGCACCAGTGGCCATCCGGTTCTCTGCGATTTGTTCTGAAAACGGTCGATCGTCGCCCCAGTTGGGAATGTCGAACAAGTCGTCGGCCATGCAAGAATTCCCTTTCGCATTCACATTTTCAACTGACGTATCGCGCGCGACGCCAAAGCTGGTCCGAGCTTCTAGCCCGGCCAACGTTCCCTGAATGTGGTCCAAAAATGCATCGGCTTCGATCGTTTCTGCGGCACTCGTGATATCTTCTGATGCGGTAAGCAATCCTTCTGATGCGGCCCTAGCAAGACTTTGAAGGACCACCTGCTCCAGCTCATCGATCTGTGCATGTCTCGGTGTGGCGGCACTATCGGGCACAATCATAACGGGGTGCTTGCTTGGTAAAGCTGTGAATTCCACCTGTTCGGGAGCCGCAGGTGTTTCGAGATCGGTGGGGGCTTCGGGATCAGTAGGGGCTTCGGGATTTTCCTGTAGGACAAACTCCTGATCGGACGGTCTATCGACCAAGGTTTCAGCGACTCTGGTGCCGTCACGAATATCGACAACCAATTTGTCTTCGCCAAACAAGAACGCGTCCGCGCGGCAATCGCAATTGGACAATAGCACCAATTGCGTGTCTGACATTTCGATTTCTTGAATGCGTTCACGTGAAATTCGGTCAAAGAACGTGCCAGCATCTAGTGCACCCAATTGCGGCACCGCGATCGCGTAACCGCGATCCAATGTTTCCACTGACCAGTCGGCGCCACTAGGAATGTTAATGACGACCCGCGTGAATTCAGGATGATCGCCAGTACGCACCAATCCATCTTGGGCCAAAAGACCCGACCCAAAAAACAGTGCTATTAATAGCGCGAGAAACCGCATCTATGCCGCCTCTTTCTTGAGCACTTTCAACGCTTCTTCTAGGTCGGAAAAGGTGGGGCGAAAGTGCCCTGGCGTATTCTGGCGACCGACCTCAATGCAGATGTTCGGTGCGTGGCGGTGTAGATTGGCGACCAACACTTCTCTGATGAGCTGGTAGAAATGACCGTCTTCTTCGATGACAGATTTCACCTTTGCGGAAAACGGACCGACCAATCCGTAGGCCAGGAAAACCCCTAGAAATGTTCCGACAAGGGCCCCGCCGATCAGTTTTCCCAGAACCTCGGGCGGTTGGTCGATTGATCCCATTGTTTTAATCACACCCAAAACCGCGGCAACAATCCCCAACGCTGGCAGGCCATCGGCAATGGTTTGTAACGCATGCGTCGAATGCATCCTGTGGTGCATCGTGGCTTCGATCCGCTTTTCTAACACTTCTTCTACCTGATGCGGGTCATCATAGTTCATCGTCGCAGATCGCAACGTATCACAGATCAGTTCAACCGCTTCTTTATCCTTTAATATCTTTGGGTATTTGGCAAAGATGGCAGAGCTTTCTGGTCCTTCGATGTGCTCTTCCAAACCCACGGGGTTTGAGCGCGCGACGCGAATCAATTCAAACAACAGGCACAGCAAGTCACGATAATCGCCTTGCTTCCATGTAGGTCCCTTGAACACTTTACCGACGTCTTTGACCGTATGTTTGATTCCGGACATATCGTTGGAAATAACAAAGGCGCCAAGGGCGGCCCCGCCGATCATGATCATCTCGAAAGGCAAGGTTTTCAAGATGATACCCATTTTGCCGCCAGCCAGAAGATAGCCGCCAAAGACCATCACAAAGATAATGACGATGCCTATGATTCCGATCATGTCGAGCTCCAATTATGTGCGACTTGCGCCGTTCTTTATGGCCGAGGAGTGTTAAGGAACTCTCTCGTTATTGGGTTGGGGTGTTGGCGTTTCGTCCCGCCAGAACAACGCTAAATGAGTATGCCTTTTCTGGAGGCAGGGCCGACATTATCTTGGCCGAGGCCAGGGGCTCCATCATGCCCAAAAATCCGGCGGCAAACCCAGCGGGCATTTCCGCGAACAAGGCTGCGGCATCTTTTGCCGGCATATTTTCATAGACCGTGGCCAAGCGTTGCAAATCGACAGAAGATGCCGTCTCTGCTTGGGCTATCGTCGCTGCCAACTTTTTTTCGGCCAATTCGAGCGCCGCTAGCTGCTGCGCCACTTCTTGCTCCACAACGCTAAGGGCTTGCAATCGATCGACCAGCTTTGCTTCACGCTCGACCAATCTCTGTTCGCGCGTTTGAAACGCCACCAAAAGCGCCGATGTGTCAGCCGTTTGGGCCGGCTCGGCGACTGGAGCGGCCGCATCGGGTTCGGGCTGCTCGTCGGGTGTGTTGGCCATCGCGGAGTCTGCCCCGACCAAAACCCGCAAAACTACGGACGAAAACATCAGCAGCGCGACAACCGGCAAAACCCGCGCGGGGGATCGACGGCGAATCATTCCGCAGCCGCCATTTGTTTTGCATCACGCACGAAGAACGGGTCGATGGCCTTGGTGACTTTTACCGGTGGCACCTCGGGGCTGATGTCATGCAACGATGCGATCAAGAGTTCCAACTTGCGCGCCGATGCTTCCGCCCTTTTGTTTACATCCGACAATGTATTGACGGACAAGCTTGCAGCCGACTTTGCCTGATCCAGTGATTTTTCCAGATCGTTCACTTGAACAGCAAGAACTGCGACTGCACCACCGACGCCATTTTCAAGATCTGTGAATTTTTTCAATCTGCGCGACAAGACAAGACAATATAGTCCGGCCCCGACCGCGCCCGCCGCCAAGAGAATATCCGCTAGAATTGAGAGTTGAGTCATCATTAGTTCACCACAAATTCCATTATCAGAACATCGCTAATCTTGCCTTCACCCGCCACGATCTGGACACGCCGCAGCATCTGACTGCGCAAACGTGCCAAGGCCGATGGATCGGTCAAATCGTCCAACTTAACCGCGCGTAGATAGCCATTAAGGACATCGACAATCCGCGGTTTTAGATTGGTGACCTCTTCTACATATGAGGGGCCCACCTCTAGTTGGGCTGAAAAACGCAACATGCTACCGCGATCAGAGCGCGGCAAGCTAACCACAATCGGATCCAGGGGAACAAAGGCAAAGTCAGGCAGTGACAGGCCTGCGTCAGATGCATCGCCCTCAGTTTCAGCGCCGTGGTCGCCGGCCTCAGCTTGGCTGGGAGCATTCCCACCGCCGATCATGCCGGACTGAACGGCGAAAAATCCGCCGCCGCCGCCCGCGACAGCCAAGACCAGCCCAATCAATAGCGGTAGTTTAGATTTTTTCGGTTTGACAGTTTCTTCTGTCTCTTCGGTGGTCGACATTCTGGCGCCCCATTTTTTTTCGGTTGCCCTGTCTTAACCTTACAAGCCCTAACCGATTGTTAAGCCTGTTCGAGATAGATGTCGGTAAATCGGCAGAAGCCACGGCATCCGGAGAATCCCTTTGCAAAATCTATTGACTGTTTGGTCGGCCCTTACACCACAACGTCGCATGTTCGCCTTTTTGGCTACCGCAGTCGTTTTTATCGCCGTCTTAACCATGGCGCGTGGGTCGAACACCAAAGACATGTCCCTTCTTTTTGGCGGGTTAGAGCCTGCAACAGCAGGAAACATTGTTGCTGCTCTTGATCAGCGCGGCGCCCAGTATGAAGTGCGTGGCAATGCGATCTATGTAGAAACCACGCAACGGGACGCCCTGCGCATGACGCTTGCCGGCGACGGCCTGACGGTAACGGGGGCCAAAGGATACGAGCTGCTTGATTCGTTGTCGGGATTTGGCACGACATCACAAATGTTCGACGCAGCCTATTGGCGCGCAAAAGAGGGTGAGCTGGCCAGAACAATCATCGCCAGCGCCAACATCCGGTCTGCCCGGGTTCACATTTCCGCGCCAAACACCCGTGGTTTCCAACGTGCACAGGCTCCGTCGGCTGCGTTAACCGTCGGGACGCTTGGCGCCGCCCCTTCCGCGCGACAGATCAAAGCTTTTCAATATTTAGTCGCTGCGGCAGTTCCGGGCCTAACCCCCGAAAGCGTTGCAGTTATAGATAGCAACGGTGGGCTTATTTCCGAACGAGAAGGGAACGGAGCGGGCACATCAAGCGACGAGCGTGCGAACGCCTTACGTCAACGCGCCGAACGTTTGTTGGCCGCTAGGGTTGGTCCCGGAAACGCCGTCGTCGAAGTGACAATTGAACAAATCACAGAAGCCGAACAGATCACCGAACGCCGTTTTGATCCGAATGAACGGGTCGCAATCAGCACCGAGGTAACCGAATCGGCTTCCAAATCCCAAGATTCCGGCGGCGGCGATGTCTCGGTGGCGTCAAATTTACCTGACGGTGACGCGGGCGGTGACGGGTCCAGCTCGAATAACGAAGATTCTCAGTCACGCGCTTTGACCAATTTTGAAGTAAGCGAAACACAACGGCAACTGACCCGCGCACCGGGTGATGTAAAACGATTAACTATTGCGGTCTTGGTCAACGATGTCGTCACAATTGATGATCAAGGGGCCCGCACGACATCACCCCGCGATCAGGCTGAACTGGACGCACTAGAGGCGCTTGTATCTTCGGCTGTTGGTCTGAATACAGATCGAGGCGACGTCATTACGTTACGATCTATGGCTTTCGAACCCATCTTGCCAATGGGAACCGAAGGCTTGGCAGTTTCCGGCGCCGGACTGGATATCATGCGCCTGATCCAAGTCGCTGTCTTGGCGGCCGTCGCGCTTGTGCTTGGCCTGTTTGTGGTCCGACCCATACTGGCACCCTCAACCCTACCGGCCTTGGCGGCCCCAGGTGGACCCCTGATCGATCAAGACGGGCAACCTGTTGAGCTGCCAGCCGCCGCACCCGCCACTCAGGCCATAGGAGGGGGCGCCATCGCGATGCCAGACCAAGCAAGTCAATCGTCCGTTCCCGATCAGGCCGATCCGGTTGAACGGTTGCGCCAGATGATCTCGGAGAGGGAAAGCGAAACCATTCAAGTTCTACAAGATTGGATGGAGACACCTGATTCCAAGGAAAGCGTATGACAACTGCACTCACATTTCTTGAATCCTTTGATTCGTCCCAACCCGACCAAGAAAATCACCCGGAATTCACTCGCGGATTTACTGCCGGTCACGCCGAAGCGTTGCGCGAACTAGCGGTCGAGCAAGACAACCACCTGTCCGAAATTCAAAATGCCATACGCGAAATTGAGTTCGGCTTTGCCGAGGCGCGGCTTTCAATCTTGCGCGATTTAGAGGGTCTGTTCGACGCGATTTTAATCACCCTTTTGCCGCAACTAAGTGAACTGGCGATTGTTCAGCAAGTCAGCGAAACACTGAGCCAATTGATGCAGGAACAAACACATGCGTCACCAGTATTAGCGATGCATCCAGAGCAAGCCAACGCAATTGGCGAACGCTTGCAATCCGCTGCCGGTGGCGACCTGAAAATCCAATCAGACCCATCTCTCCCGCTCAATAGCGTCTGGATCACAACACCTCAGACTACTTCGATCGTTGATTTGTCCGTTGTGCTTGAAGCCGTTCATACAGCAATCGGCGTTATTCAAACGAATGCGCTGTCACACTCATCCAAGGAGGCCACAAAATGAACCCCGCTGATCAACAATCAGAAAATGCGACGCTAAAAGGAATTCCGATAGAAGTGACCGTTTCGGTCGGCAAAGCACGTCCAACAGTGCGCGATCTACTCGCGCTCGAAGAAAATGCCGTGTTGCCGCTAGACAAAAACGTCGACGATCCCGTCGAACTATTCATCGGCGACCGTTTGGTGGCGCGCGGCGAATTGATGCAGCTGGAAGGCGGTGAACCAGGTCAATTGGCGATAAAACTGACTGAAGTGGTCAGCAACAGTGGAATTGTTCAATAGATGCTGCGCCTGATCGCAGCCATTGTTCTCATGAATCTTTTGTTGCTGGCAGAACCGGTAGCGGCGCAAGATTTGACACTAGATCTAGGTAGCGACGCATCGCTGACCTCTCGGACAATCCAGCTATTTATGCTGGTAACGGTGCTAAGCATCGTGCCCGGAATCGCGATAATGGTGACGTGTTTTCCCTTCATAGTCACTGTCTTGGCTATTTTGCGGCAAGCAATCGGCCTACAACAGTCACCACCCAATATGCTTATGGTATCACTTGCGTTGTTTCTAACGTACTTTGTAATGGAGCCCGTTTTTACGGCCGCCTATCAACAAGGTGTCGCGCCATTGCTAGCGGGGGCTCTCGAAATTGAAGACGCATTTATCGCAACAATGGAACCCTTGCGCGGATTTATGTCAGCGCGATTGGACCCCGAAACGTTCCGCGAAATGGCGTCGCTTCGTCCCGATTTGGTGGCCGGCGTATCCATTGATCAGGCGCCACTTTCGGTCGTCGTGCCGTCCTTCCTGCTTAGCGAAATGGAGCGTGCATTTCAGGTCGGCTTCCTAATTTTCCTACCGTTTTTGATAATTGATTTAGTCGTCGCAGCGGTTCTAATGTCGATGGGCATGATGATGGTCCCACCTGCGATCGTCTCGCTTCCGTTCAAGCTGTCATTCTTTGTAGTCGCCGACGGCTGGAGCCTGATCGCCGCCAGTTTGGTTCGCAGCTACAACTAGGTCTAAGCGCCCCGCACTTCGGATTTCCGGGTGCGATCTGCTGCTCGGGGGCGTACAGGCCGCAGCCACATCTAGATCAATTTAGACACGACCCCGATCCAGACTTCAGGGAACGCGTTGTTCAACATTCGCCTCCGGTCTTCGTTTTGTAGCCTCGTGAGATTTATCTTACGATGAATTCTGCGTGCAACGCGCCCGCGGCTTTGATGCTTTTTAGAATGTCGATCATATCGCGAGGCGAAACACCCAAAGCATTCAGCCCACCAATAACCTGTGACAAGGATGTTCCGCCGCGCACGTCTGCGAGGCCGATGCCGGGCTCTTCTACTATGGCAGCGTTGGTGCGTGGCACAACTACGGTTTCACCAGGCGCAAACGGATTCGGCTGAATTGTGAGCGGCGCCTCTTCAATCCGTAAGGTCAGATTCCCTTGACTCACCGCAACGCGACTTATCCGAACGTCCTCTCCCATCACAATTGTACCTGATCGCTGGTCGACAACGACGCGCGCACGTCGTTCCGGTTCGACCAGAATATTTTCAATTCTGCCCAAAGCATGAGCAGGAGAAGGCATGGACGTCGCGTCAATATCCAACTGGATCGTCCCGGCGTCCAGCATAAGAGCAACCCGTTTACCGAAATTCTGATTTATCGCATTCTCAATGCGCCCGGCCGTCGTAAAGTCTGGCGTCCGCAAAGCGAGCCGCAGTGACCGAAGAGATGAAAAATCGAAATCCACTTCGCGTTCGATCGTCGCGCCAGATGGTATCACCCCTGAGGTCGGCACGCCCTGCACCACCGTAGCGCCATCTCCTGCGGCTGATGCGCCACCTGCGATGATGGTGCCTTGCGCGACAGCATAAATTTCGGCGTCAGCCGCGTTCAATGGTGTCATTATTAAGGTTCCGCCTAACAGGCTGCTGGAATCTCCGATTGCGGAAACAGTGACATCAATTGGACTGCCAGCGCGTGCGAATGGCGGTAGGCTTGCGGTTACCAAAACGGCAGCAACATTCTTGGGTCGAAACTGTTCGCCTGTTACATTGACGCCCAGCCGTTCCAAAATGTTCGTCATGATCTCTTCGGTGAACGGTGCGTTCCTCAACCCGTCCCCCGTTCCGTTCAGGCCGACAACCAACCCATACCCGACCAAATCGTTTGACCGGACACCGTCAAATTCAACCAAGTCCTTAAGTCGCACCGGAGTGGCTGCGACAGAGATTGATAGCAAACAAGCCAGTGCCGTCACAAAAACGCGGATACTATTCATAGGTAATCCGCCAATGACATTCGCGACAATCTAGCTGTTGCCGTAAAGTGCAGTTCCAGTTGTCTTTGAGCGGCCTCTAATCGTGTCGCTGTTTCAAACGGGTCACTGTTCACCAGTTCATTTACTGCGATAGACATCGTGGTTTTTGTCGCCGCCAGCTCAGAAATTGAGAGCGCCAATTTCTCTTCGGTGAACCCAATGCGTGACTGCAAATGCGCCATTCCCTGTGCGGCGCCTAGCGACAAGGCGCCTGACTCTTTCAGCAACATGTTGCGATTTTGATTGGTCAAACTTGGCCCGACCATGTCGACAACCGCGCCCAACGCTACAGCAGCAAGCGTTTGTCGTATTTCGTCGGAATCTGCGGTTACCCTATAGGAAACAGACTGCCCGTTGGGTCCGGTTTGCACGGATTGTTCGTCGGAATTGCCCAAGAAACCCATCGTCGCGAACCCGCCTGCAGGATCTTGAAACCAATCCGAAACTGCGGTTCTGACAGATACAGGATCCGTCGGGTCCGGAATTGTCGCAACGATATCTGCGAGCATAAGATCGCTTGCGGCCAATGGAACCGTGTCCAACGCTGTGCCAGAGAACAGGGGTTTGCCTGCCCATGATTGGTTCAAGCTGCTGACAATAGCGCCAAATTGGTCCTTTGCCTTGATCGATGCGGCATCAATTTGAGCCGCGTTACTACCGCTAGACAATAGGACCAGGTCGTTCCCCAAGGCATTTCGCAATGAATCGACTTGCCCAAGAACCGACTGCACTGTCGTTAACGTCAGTGTGGTTGTTTCGACTGAAATCAGGAAAGAATCTGCGGTCGCTAGGCTGTGTTGAAGTACTGTCAATGCGCGTGTGTCGCCATGCATTGACTTTGTAACATCCGCCTTTTGCCCCAAAGAAAGTTCATTCCCTAAACGCCCCAAATCAGTTTTAATTTTGCCGGTGTTGCGCTGAGATATGTAGTGTTGCGAAAGGTCGCCGACCGAAACGAAACTCATTCTAAATCTCCATCAATTGTTGCATCATCGCCGAAATCGTCTGCATGACTTTGGCATTTGCCGCATAGGCCTGCTCAATCCGAATAAGGTTCTGAAGCTCGTTATCGGAATCGACACCGTCGGCCAGAACCGCCTGATGCAAGCTTTCCCATCGTGCCTGTGAAAAGCTGAGTGACTTTTCAGCGTCAATTCGTGCCGTGCCGACGTTCGCAACGATTGCCCCGATATGATCGGATGATGTCTTGGCCGATCCACCACTCGGAAGGCTCGTTGCAGTGTTCAAGGCAGACAGCCACCTGGCCAGTTGACCGGATTCCCCAATCGGACCGGCGCCGACAGCCCCGACGCCGTCGCGCCACTTTGAAAGGTCACCCCCTTGTGTCGGATCAACGGCGGCGTTGACCGCAAGTCGTCCCGCCAGACCGACAAAATCGGCAGGATCGGTCGGCCCGCCCATATCTGTAATAAGGCCGACGCCTGTAAACGTCGGGTCAATCGCCGGATTCTCGTGTCGATGCGCGAGGTCGAAGGCAAATTCGTCCAGTTGTGTCTGCGCATCGACCAAAGTTTCGTCGCGCATCTGCATTGCGGCGCCCAAAGACCCACCCGATAATCGACCGATGCCGTCGGACGAGTCCAGCGAAACACCACCACGAGAAATTCCTGACAGGCCACCCGATGCCAAAGTCATATCAGCCGTAACGATGTTAACAGGGGTGAACTCAAATTCACTTGGCACACCGTCAAGCAGCACTAATCCGCTTGTTGTCATAAGTGCCGCTTGGTCATTATCCCTGGCCAGCAAACGCACCGGCACGATGCTGCTAATGTCGTCAATGACTTGCTGACGCGAGTCCCTAAGGTTCGAGGGGTCTTGTCCTGCCAGTCTTGCCCGTGAAATATCTGCGTTCAAACGAGCAACCTGAGCAAGCCCGGTATTCAAGGCTTCAACATCGCGAGCAATCGCACTGTCGGCGTCTTGTCGTTGTTCTTGAATCTGCCGGCCAGCGGTGTTTATCGAAGTTACGAGCGCCCCCAATGACGAGTTGAGCTGACCAAGTCGCACATCGGACGAGGGGTCATTTGCAGCATTGATCAAGGCCGCATTGTAACTGGCGAGCCGGCCGGCGATACTGTCTGCCGATCCAGCGACCCCAAAAGACCGCTCAATGCTTGTCAAACTGTTCAGGCT
The DNA here is from genome assembly GCA_964022195.1 of uncultured Roseobacteraceae bacterium. Lineage (GTDB taxonomy): Bacteria > Pseudomonadota > Alphaproteobacteria > Rhodobacterales > Rhodobacteraceae > Yoonia. The sequence goes on along the minus strand of CAXIAS010000004.1, from coordinate 42,989 downwards.
ACGTTGATCAAACCCCAACTGCGATTGTGCCAATCGTCGGTCGGAAATCAGGCCGGGGTTTGAATGCCTGTTTACACCATAGCTTTGAACACCACCCAACGAAGACCCGATTTCCAGGGTCCGTCGCGAATACCCGGGCGTGAGTGCATTTGCGATATTGCTCGAAGTGACCTCTGCCATCCGAGAAGTAACCGAAAGGCCGCTAAGCGCATTGCCGAGTGAGGATGAAATGCTCATTTAACTTACCCTAATTATCTTTTGATATTGGTTGTCTCTTGCAACATTTCGTCCACCGTTTGGATAACTTTGGCGTTGGACGAATAGGCACGCTGCGTTTGGATCAATTGCGTTAGTTCACCCGCGACGTCAGTTGTGGATTCTTCTCGTACGTAACTCGCAATTTCACCCGTCGGGCCATCGCCTGCATCCCACAGAAAGAACGTTCCGCTTTCAGGGGTTACCCAATAGCTTTGTCGATCCAATGTCTCCATGCCGTTAACATTGGGCACAGCGACTAGCGGCACTTGATAAAGAACTCTGCTGCTCCCAGTGTCGTACGATGCAATAACATATCCATTTGAATCGACCTCAATTCCCGTCATGCTGCCGATTGGGGTGCCGTTCTTGTCGATGGCTACAGGAGCAAAGGAATCCGAGAGTTGGGTCATTCCGTTAGGTGCCCCGATTTCTCCGAGGGTAATCTCGAGCGGGCCACTGTCCACGTTTACGACCACTGTACCTTCAACTGGGTCATAGGCGCCGCCAGAAATCGGGGTCACAGACAACATGGTGCCGCCCGCTCCGCGTGTGTCATCGAACACAATTGTATATTCGCCGACAACTGTAATTCCAGCTGCCGTATCTGTTATCGTCATCAGCCATTCGTTCGACGCGCCGGTCGCTGGCACGGTTGGAGTGAACGTGAGCTCCAATGTTTCTGAGTTTCCTAAGTTGTCATAATACTCAATCGAAAGCAGTTCGGGATCGCCAGAGGCTCCTGCTTCGGATCCAGTCGCCGGTAGATTGATTGCCAGACCTAGCTCTGTGGTTGGTTCGCCAGAAAATGAATTCGTGTTGATTTTGATTGGTTCCAGTCCCTCGATAGAATCGCGAGGGAATGCTGGGATTGTACCATTTGCATCCGCTGGCCAACCCATAAGAACGAGACCCGATGGACTTCTGAGATACCCTTGGTTGTCAGGGCGGAATGAACCCGTGGTGCCCAACATGATGTTGGTTCCGCCGTTTTCGACATTGAGTTCGGCAAGGCTAGTTACTGGCAACATCCCATTGCCACGCACGGCAAGGTCAGTCGGGTTTGTTGTCGAAACGAAAGAGCCCCTCTCGTCGATCAATCGCGTCGATGTCGTTCGAACGCCGCCCGCCGCATACCTCCCTCGTCCGCTTTCGATCACCATAGAGTGGAAATCGGTTACAGCCCGCTTGTATCCGAACGTTGATGCGTTCGCGATATTGTCAGAGATCGTCGCGAGCCTACTGGCATTTGCGTTCAAGCCTGCAACACTTGCGTTTAGAGAAGATGAAATCGTCATTCGAGCGCCTTTCTGGTATCCGGACCCAATTAATGTCGGGACCAGACCTATAGGCAGTGGCTTAACGTCACCCTAACGAGATTTGAAATCAGGTTACCCGTCCGAACGGAGCAAGACGACCTCGATCCTGTTGTTGCGCGGCGCAGTTGGATCCAGTGTCACGCTTACTCGGTCGGCCAGCCCTTCCAGTCGCGCAACGCGCTGAGGTTCAAAGCCCGCGCTTTGCATCATTTCACGCATCGCGTCCGCCCGTGCGGTGGACAGTTCCCAGATGGGATTGTCCAGTTTCAGAACGGATTGGGCGCGCAGGTGGCCCTTGATCGCAACCGGATTTTCGACGGCGACAAACAAGCGCGAGAAAAGCGCGGCAATTTCGATCATGATCGGATTCGGTTCCGCTGTGGCCCCAGCGAACAGCGTCGAATCCGGTAGGTCAAAAATCTCGATCATCAGCCCCTCATCGGTCACTTTGGTGATGATATGGCGAAGCGCCGTTTCAGACACGAGACTTTCGCCGCCCTTGCCCAAGAGAACCTCTTCGATGTCATTAAAGGCCGCGACGTCCGCCGCACTACCACCGGCACCGCCGTCGTTATCGCTTGATCCGGATGCGCTGGCGGTTGTTGGCAGGGAAGTACCCCCCGTCCCGGATCGGGCCATCGTGTTTTCGCTGAATACGCTGTCACCGCCAAACATGCCGTCGCCACCGCCGGAAATGCGGTTGATCGGGATGGTCGGCGTAAAATAATCCGCGATGCCCTTGCGCTGTTGTTCGGTCGTCGCATTTAGCAACCACATCAACATAAAGAACGCCATCATCGCCGTAACGAAGTCGGCGTAGGCCACCTTCCATGCACCACCGTGATGGCCATCACCGCCGACGACCTTCTTACGCTTAATAATTACCGGAGCATTCGCTTCCATCTTTCACCACCTTTCGCCACCCACGAACAGAAGTAAGCGGCGGAGGGTGAAAGCAGGCTTAAATACGGGATTCGTAGCGAATTGGAATCATTCAGCTTTTACATAAATCTCATCAGGTCCGCAGAATTCGACCAGATCATACCCGTGCTTTCGCATCAGCTTGGGCAACTCAGGATTACCCATGTTGTTTTCAATAGACCACACCCCGACGTCATGATCCGCAAAGGGGAAATTCTTTAGCACTGCCAGCTCGCCTCCTTCAATATCCAGCGATATGAAATCAGGGTTCGGCAGATCGGCCTCGTGCAAGATTGCGGACAACGGCCGCGTAGGGACCTTGATCGTCTTTTCAACGTGACGTTTGTCTGCTCGGATACGCTCTAGCATGTGCGCGTCATAGGTCGCGGCAAGGCCACTCATTTGCGTATACCCTTCCGACACGGATATGAACTCTGCCGTCCCTTCTTTGGTGCTGACTGCGTAGTCCAGCACGGGGCTGGATCGCAATTGGACTGCTTTTGCGCGTTGCTCGGCTACGGGCTCAACCAAAACACCGGTCCAACCTCGAAACCGCTCAAAGAATAACGTGTTGGAACCGGTCACGCCGTCATAGGCCCCGACATCAACGAACGTGCCGCCAGTTTTGAACCGAAAATGACGGTCGACAACAAGGTCTTGTCCCGCCTGTGACATGAACGCGTAATTCTGGCTAAGCATTCCGCGCACGACATGCATCTGTCGGACCAGCGGGCCACGCGACCTGCTCCGGTCTTTTGACAACTGTTCAACCAGATCCTTCTGGATTTGCACCAGATTTTTTCGCGCCTCTAGAATACGATCTTCGATGGTCATAACGGGTCTCCGAATTCGGTGTATGACTTTTCTTCTACAAGCTGCGAGCCTAGCAACAAATTGATTTCTTTCTTTAGGCGGGCCCGTTCGTCATTGGTGACATATACAGCCCGTGCCAATGCTATAAACGCCGGACCAAAGTCCGACTTGGCCTCGCAGGCGCGGATGTCATCCTCGATGACCCACAAATCCGCGTTGACCTCGTATAGCCGCCCCCACAGGTCGCGCAGAGAGGCGGATTCAGGGATCGCCGCGTCGGCGGTTTTGGTTAGTTCTGACATCTCGTGGCGCACATTGCGCAGCTTGACCGCATCCTTAATCTTTTCAGATTTCAGGCGCAAAATTGTCAATTTGTCGATCAGCTCGCCTGGGGCGGTGGGAACCAATATCTCAGTCATTCTACAACTCTCAAATGCTCTAATAGGGCGGTTTTTACCTTGGCATGAGCCCTTGCCCAGTCCATTGGTGTGTCTTGCCGGAACAAGCGCATATTCGGATACCAAGAAGTTGTGTCCCCACTATGGCGCCAAACCCAAAAAGCGTCCCAATGTAACACCAGCCAAGTCGGAACCCCCAATGATCCTGCGATATGGGCGGTTGCGGTGTCAGATGTGATCAATAAATCCATTTGCTGCATTGTTGCGGCAGTGTCTGCAAATCCGCGTTCAGAGCTGCCAGTATCGACGATAAACGCGCTGGTACCGTCTTTGAAATACGGCTCTAACAAAGGGCCCTTGTAGAGCGAAAACAACTGCACGCCCGCCACATCAGTGAGCGGCAAGAAATCGGTGTGACTGAACGAACGAAAGGCGTTTCCCTTGTAGGTAACAGACCCTGTCCAGACGACCCCGATTTTGAAACTGCCATGAAACGGAGCGACAATCGACTTGGCGCGATCGACACTATCTGAGGGCACTTGTAACGTCGCCGGGGCCGGAATTTTGCGTTTGGTTTCGAAGTATAGCGCGGCCAAATCCATCGTATCGACATAGAAATCCACGCCAGCTTCGGGGCCAACCGCGGGTCCGGTCCAATCGGCACCATCTAGTTTTCTGAACAACGCAACCAAAGGCTTTTCAACAAGGACAAGCACCTTGGCTCCCAAATCCTTGAGAACCGGAATGAAGCGTGCAAACAAAACTGCATCACCGAACCCTTGTTCGGGCATGACGAGTATCGTCTTGCCCTTCAGATCCTCGCCCTGCCACTTGGGATAGGGCAATTTTCGGGGCTTCAACTCTCCTGCGTTCCAGCGGGCTTTGTAGCTTTTAAAACCGGCTTTGTATTTTCCAGCCCCCAGTTGTGCGAATGCCAACTGCATCTCGAGCTCCGGATCGTCTGGATGCGTTTTGATAGCGCGTGACAGATGCCTGATAGCCGCGTCATAGTCGCCTTTGCCGCGCAGACACCGCCCAATCATGGCCAGCTGGTTTGCGTTCTCTGGGTCCATCTCCAGCAGCTTTTGGCGGATTTCGATCGACCGGTCATATTCCCCCAGATCCGACAGAATATTGGCGTAGTTGTTGCAAGTGGCCGTGTCGTCGGGGTTGATCGCATAAGCCTTGGTTTGCGCGCGAAGGGCTTGCGCGTGACGCGATGCCGCGCGGTGCAGGACGCCCAGATTTGACCAAACCCGCGCATCTTGTGGCCGCATCGTCAAATAGGTTGCGTATAGGGTGCTTGCCTCGGCCAATTGGCCCTTTTGATGCAGGGTCGTTGCGCGGTTGCGCAGTTCGTTCACCGTTTCCGCCATCAGATGCTTACCGACGCTTCACTGGGCTAATCAGTGTTTCTGGACGACGCTCTTCGGCGGCTTGGAACAATGAAAAAGTTTGATTGACGTAGTTCACAGCGCCCGAAATCATTTCCATGTAGTCATCCAGTTCTTTGGTGACTTCCGCCTCGACCAACGTCACGGGCCGCTCTTGGGGGGTCGTCTCGAAGCCGACGTAAAACAATGGGTCACCCCGCTGTAGTCGGATCGGAATGGATGTATCGTGCCATTCAAACGCCCACATCAGTGGACGCGGCCATACGTTGATCGGAAACCGCCCGCCAAAGATCGTGCCAGGCAGCGGATGCTTGGCGTAATGCATAAACGGCGCGACTTGGCTCGCGTAGACCGGCTCGTCCGCGATAAATACATAAGGCAACTGCAACTGCAGAGTGGGTACACCGGGATGACGCCACTCATGATCGGCCGCGATATGCAGCTTTTCGCGCAATTTGTTGGACCGGATCCCGCTCTTGTCACCATTCAGGTTCCGCAGACCGGGACGGCCGTCTTTATCCCTCGCGAATTCCAAATGAAGATCGAACGGGCAGCGCACCATAAAATAGCGACTCTCTAGGTTGATAACAGCCGGACACCGCGAGGCGGATTTTGCGTGGTTCTTGTTCATTTCCACAGAACGAACCCGTTCGGGCGCATCGTAAATAATCCCGCCCTTCACTTGGTTCAAAAACCATCCAACAGTCACTGGACCGGTTTTGCGTTCCTGGCCGCCGAGTGTATCTTCAAAATGCACGGATAATTGCATTGCTTACCTCAAATACCTTTTGCCCAATCGGGTTTCTAAAAGAATATAACCTCGAATACAGGGTAATTGGCAAATAAGGCGTTATTTAGTCGATTCTAGTTCAATTCGAGCGAAATCAAATTTGGATAGAAACAACAGCCCCGCAGTCACATGGCCGATATTCAGGTTCAGGTCTGTCGCGATTTGCGAAATCGACCTTGGGCCGTCGCGGTGTAGCGCATCTGCAATTTGCAACATCATGTCGTCTGGCAAGATTCGCCGTTGATACAAATCACGGCCGTTTACCTTGTCTAGATCCGCCAAGATCTCTGCAGTCAACGGTGCGCTCGGGCCGACGATCATTTCAGGCGTCGGGTGAAGAGTGGGATAGCTGCGGTACAAACGAAATGGATCAACTTCGATCGGGCTAATCGCCCCGCCGCCCATCGGGGGGGTCGTTTGCTCGCCCACCTTGCGACGCGCTGTCAATTCCTCGGTCAGCTCAAGGTATCGCGGAATGATCTGCGCCCAATCAAACGAGGCTTGGACATGGACCCGACCTGCGTCACCCATTTTGCGACGCAAATCCGGGTTGTCGATCAACGCAGTTAGCGCCGCCTTGTAGGACGGGATGTCGATCATTGTCTGCTGCTGCACAATTGACAGGTAACGCAGATAATCGTCAGTGCCGTCAGCATACCGTTGGGCGATGTTGGGACCCCCGCCCGGCGCGGTCATCATCGTTGGCACCAAGAACCCTGTCGCCCCATCCACAACGGTATCGCGGAATCCGTCCCAATCAGGCATCACAACGGGCAGCCCCGCTGCCATCGCTTCGACCGGTACCAGACCGAACGTCTCTTGGATGTTATCGACGGGCAGGGTGAATATGTCAGCGCCTGACCAAACATGGCGGCGATTTTCGGGAACTCGCCCATCAACGAACGTAACCGTCACAGAAGGGCACAGGGCCGCTGCACCTGCGCGGTGCATTTCTTCTTCTTTGTCCCGACCGGCCCAACCGACCTGCCATAGATGAACGGGCTTGCCGGTCGAGCGGACAATAGACTCTAATACTAGGTAAAGCGGCACAGGATTGGCTTTTTCTACCGATGTAAACCGGCCCATGGTCATAACCACGACCGCGTCATCCGGCACGTTTAGCTTGGACCGCATGTGGTCACGCGCCGCATCAGTGCGCGCAAAATCCGCCGTGTGTATTCCCAACGGGATCAATGGCAACTGCGGTTGCGGAACACGGGTCGCGCCAAACCGAGACCGGTAATAGTCTGCCTCTAGCTGCATCTGTTCCTGCACCACCGACTGCACCGCCCGCGACGTGCAGATGATCGCGTCCCAGTCTTCGACCGGCTCACCCATTAGGGTATGCATGCCTTCGATCACGCGACGGGTCGAAACAGTATGGGTAATCCCGACAAGAGAGCAGCTATCCTGACCAAACCGTTGCCGGCGCCATGCAGCGTCCAGATACCCTGGCCCAGGGAAAAATATTGCGTCCGGCTCGGTAAACCCCTCTTTGCCGCGCAGATGACGGGTCTGGATCGGCCGCGTCTCACCCAACGAGCGGGCCGCGTCTTCGAACGGTTTCCGGCCTGCTTTGGTCTGGGTAACGCCGTAGACAGTCTCGCCTCCGGCATGAGCCAGAAACCCTTTTAGAAATGACTGACCGGACGAGCGCCGTCCAACGATATCCTTGCCTTTGGTTTCCACCGCATCGGGGTGAAAGAAAATCGCCGGTTTCGTCATGTTTGCTGCCCTCACTATCCCCCCATGTTGCAAAGCCATAGCGACTTGCGCAACTCTGCGGCGCCAGTATTAAGGCCGCAACGCTAGAAAGGTTGCAAATGGACAGCACAAACCTGATCCCCGCTTGGGTCGACGGCACCTTAACACCAGTCGAAAAACTGTCGGCGCACCAGCGTGGATTACGGCATCAAGCCGTCAGCATCTTTGTCATGCGCGATGGGAAAATCCTGCTGCAACGCCGCGCCATGGCCAAATACCATACGCCCGGATTGTGGGCGAACACCTGTTGCACCCACCCGCACTGGCAAGAAGACCCGCACACTTGCGCCATCCGTCGCCTGACCCAAGAGCTGGGAATAACGGGTTTGCAACTGACGCATCGCGGCCAACTGGAATACCGCGCCGATGTCGGCGGCGGGCTAATCGAGCACGAAGTCGTCGAAGTCTATCTAGCGAATGCCGGACCAGACATGCCGCTGGATCCGAACCCCGATGAGGTTATGCAAGTCAGGTGGATGTCCCCAACCGATTTAATGAGCGAAATCGAGGCCGAGCCACAGAAGTTTACCCCGTGGCTACGGATTTACATGGCGGAACACGCAGAGCGCATTTTTGGGTGAATTTCCCTAAGTTAGGGTCACAATTTGACCCTTTGACGCCTCAGCATCCTCACGATCATGGGTCACCATTAAAACAGGCAGCTGCCGCGCCCTTGCCCGTTCAAAGACCATATCGCGCACCTGCGCACGCAGCGTCGTGTCCAGTCGGGAAAACGGCTCATCCAAGAGTAACGCACAGGGATTAGAGACAAGCATCCGCATCAAGGCCACCCGGGTTTTTTGCCCACCCGACAAGGTCGCAGGATCACGGTCCCCATAGCCATCCAGCCCAACCTCGGCCAAGGCATCCGCGATTAGCCCCTGACGCGCAGCTTTTGTTCCGCCCGCAACAAGGCCAAACGCAAGGTTCTGACCAACCGACAAATGCGGAAACAGTAGATCGTCTTGGAACAAAATCCCAACTCGTCGCTGATGCGATGGCCACAGCGTGATATCTGCACCGTCCATAAACACCTGCCCAGCGGCCGTAAAATCCGGTGCGAGCGTTCCTGTCACAAATGACAACAGCGTTGATTTCCCGACGCCCGAAGGACCCATAAGGGTCAGCACCTCGCCCGGCGGGATGACATGCGAAATCGACAGCAGTTCTTTGGCACCTTTCATGATCGTCACATCGCGTAACTCTAGACCCTTATCCATGTGCCAGTCCTTTTTTATTGCGCCACACGATCGCAGGAATGATCAACGCCAACGCAAAGGGCAACAGCGCCGCTGCGGTTTGCATCAGCCCGAAAACCCCTATTGCACGTCTGTCTCCACCGGATGCCAAGGCCACAGCCTCGGTCGCCAATGTGTTGACCCGCCCGCCACCAATCAACAAGGTCGGCAGGTATTGCCCAACCGAAACCGCGATGCCGACGGCCACAGCAGTCAGGATCGGCGCCAGCAACATGGGCAACCTTATGCGCCACAATACGCGGTCGGGCGACGCCCCTAGGGCACTTGCGATCACACCTATTCGATTATCCCATGCTCGGAACGGGTCCGAGAGGGATAAGAAAACATAGGGCAGCACAAAAACCAAATGCGTGACAACGACGGGCAAGACACCAATATCGGCCCCAATCATCAACATTAGAGTCTGTATTCCCGGCAAGAATGCCGTTTGCGGGATCAGCAATGGCAGGTATAACAGCCACATGCCACGGCGCGTCAGACGCAACCCATACCGGTGCTCGGCCTCTAGGCACCCAATTGTGAGGGCTAGTGCCACCATAGTCGAGACGCCAGCGATCAGCGCTGTTTCGCCAAACGCCGCCCATGCGCCGCTTGAATGGCGCGCCCAACTCTTGGTGGTGATTTTGTCAGGCAGGGCGTCCGGAAACCCCCAATATCCCGCGACCGACCAGACAGCCAAGACCGCCAAACCCAAAACTACGGCCGCGGCACAAAGCGAGGCCAGTGTAATGCCCGCGCCAGCGGCAAGAGCGTCATATTTGCCACGGCCACCGCCGTCGGTCCAACGTCTACCCAGTTTTGCGACGAGGCCCTCGCCGGCCCGCCAGAACAAAAGCGTCCCCCCAACGAGCGACAGCTGCAACAAGGCGGCGGCAGCGGCTTGAAGCCGCATCGACAGGTCAGGATCAGACATCAGCTTGACGATTTGGACGGACAAGGTCGGTGGCGTATTGGGTCCAAGGATAACAGCGACATCCACAACCGACATCGCATAGGCGAGCACCACGTAAACCGGAAGTTTTATTTGGGAATAAACCCTTGGAAACACAACTTTTAGCCAACCGGTCATCCGCCCATAGCCCAGCGCCGAAGCAACCGCCATGCTGCGCCGAGCGTCCACCTGCCCGAGCGCAGAGAGGGTGATCAACAGCAAGAATGGGACTTCTTTGATCGCCAGCCCTGCGACCATGGTCAGTCCCCAGCCATCGTGAACAACCAATAAATCCGGGGGCCGGTCCCATCCCGTGACCCAAGGTGACGCGATCCTAGATATCCACCCCGACGGCGCGATCAGGAATGCCAAGCCAAATGCTGCAGCGGCATGCGGCACCGACAAGAGCGGCGATAGCAATCGTTCCAGTGCCGCAAATGCGCGTGTCCCTGACCACCCCGCCATCAGCAGCGCAACGATGCCCAATGACAGGGCCGTCGATAGTAGCCCAGTTGAGACCGAAAGCAGTGACGCCCTAGGCAGCCCGACCCAGTCGAATAAATCAACAAACGGCGCCAGACTAGGGCCGGTTAGTCCGGCCGCGGGCAGATGGCCGAACGCGGGCAATATCGTGCCAATCAATCCCGCAACGACCGGCCCTAGCATGGCCAGCATCGTGAGTAGCGGCAGAAATGGCAAAAGGCGCCTCGAGTTGCCTCGTTGCGCCTTTGTTAGTGTCTTTTCTACGCTATTGCGCAACGCCGTAACGATCCGCCCAATCGTCCGCGAGGCGCGTCATCCAGCTGGGGTGTGGCTCGGCTTGGACCGTTCCCAATTGCGCAGGCGTCAGTGTCGCGACGCCCAATTCAAGCGCATCAAACAGCGCGCGATCATCACCGGACAAGGCCGCCATGTCCAACACTGTGCCATAGCCCAGAATGTTCGGGTCTTGTGCGCGGGCCTGTGCCTCGGGCGACATCAGGAAATCGGCAACAACCATTGCACCGGCTTTTGACCCGGAATTGTAGGGGATCGCCACAAAGGACGCATTCCCAAGGGTTCCGGAATCCAGCACGAAGGTCCGGACCGTGTCGGGCAACTGGTCATTTGCAATCGCTGCCGTCGCTTCGCCCGGGCTGAATGAAATCGCCAAATCGACTTCGCCATCGGCAATCAGCTGTAGCTGTGATGGACCTGTTGCCGGATATGCGCGACCTTCGCGCCACAGCGTCGGGGTCAACACGTCTAGATAGGCCCACAAAGGGGCAGTCATGAGGGCATAGTTTTCATCCGTTGCAGGTTCTTGCAGCGCCTCAGAACCGCCCAGCAGGTCGATTAGCGTTTGCTTTAGAAATGTTGAACCCAAGAAATCCGGCGGCTGCGGATAGGTGAATCGACCGGGGTTCGACTGTGACCATTCCAGCAATTCGACCATCGACCCCAGCGGTTGGTCCAAGTCGGCCGTGTCATGGATAAAGACGACTTGTGCCATAGCCCATGGGCTTTCGTATCCGTCGGTTGGGACGGTAAAGTCCGTTTGGACAGTCTTGCCTTCGACATCAACAACGGCCCAGTTCGGCAATTGTTCAGCGTAGGGACCAAAGAGCAAATTCGCCTCTTTCATCGCATTGAAATTGGCGCCATTGATCCAGATCATGTCAATCGCGCCGTCGTCGTTGTCGCCTGCTTGTTTCTCGGACAAAACCCGCGTCACCGCATCGGCCGTGTCAGTCAGTTTGACATGCTCAAGAGTAACGCCAAAATCTTCGGCCACACGGTCACCGACCCAAGCGATAAAATCATTGGTCGTGGTCGACCCGCCCCAAGCGTTCCAATAGACTGTCTGGCCGTTTGCTTCGGATGTCACAGCTGTCCAATCAGCCGGATTGGGGTCGGCCAAAGCCACTGTCGGCGCCAGAACGGCGGCAAGGATTGTAAGGTGTTTCATGTATGTTTTCCTAGTTGGTATAGATTTGTTTCGCGCCGTAGATCCGCAGCACCGCCGTGGCAAAGCATAGGCTTCCAAACAGCCACGACAATGGCGCAAATTGATCTGGTATCAGACACAACACGACAAAAAACGCGATTGTCTCGGTGCCCTCTAGTAAACCGTTGGAGTAATACAGCGACTTTTGACCTTGGACATCGGTTTTGTGCCCGTTCTTTTCGGCAAGAATGGCAAACCCGAGGAAACTCGCGCCATTGAAATAGAATGACGCTAACAGAAACGCCCCTGCCGCACCGTTGGCCGCTGGATCAGCCACAACAAAGGCCGCAGGGATCGCCCCGTAAAATAGAAAATCGGCTGCGATATCCAGATATCCGCCAAAGTCTGTTTTCGTAGTTGCGCGTGCCACCGCACCGTCCAGCCCATCCGCGACTCGGTTGGCCAGCAACGGGACAAGCGCCCAACACGGCGCACCAAATGCGATCATTGCCGCCGCGATCAGGCCCAGCGCAAGACCTGCCAAAGTGACCCCGTCCGCCGTCACACCGCGTGCCGCAATCCGGTGGCCAACTACATTCAGTGGCGGGTCGATTATTTTTCTGGCGTAGCGGTCAAACATTGCGGTTCCCAACGGTTCGACCATGTTGTGACGGACCAACGACTGCCGCGCAATCGGTCTGACAAAATCGTTATCACCCCTGCGCGATGCGCGGGCGTCCCTGTGCGGTGACCTTGATCTGCGCCTCAATGAACATCGGCTGATTTTCGATCTCGACGTTTTTGACGTCACGATCTGTTGAATACCGGATTTCTTCGACGCCTGCCGCGCGCGCGTCATGGGTGACCTGTTCCTTTAATGCGGCCTCAAGCGCGATCATCGCAGTCTCGGCATCTGCAAATTGTGTCAAACCTTGTGGTAAATGCACGGAAAACAAGCCGGGGCCGGGGCTCGTGACGGTGCCAGCGGCATGCATCGCAACCTGACCGACAACCGCACCGATAGCGTTGGCCACGCCAGCGTGCTCGGGCAATATCATGCGGGTGTTCAGCCGTTCGCCAACCGCGCCGTAGTATGACGGCGCTGACGCGCCCAGCCCGATCACTGGGACGCCCAGTTTTAGGTCGATTTCAACAACCCCGCGGTGTTGCGACAAGCCAGCCATTGCTAGCGGATGCGTTGCCAATGTGTTCGCAGGTGCGTCCCACCCGTCCTCTGCGAAGGCGGATTGCAGCATGCAATCGACAGTTTGACGGGTGAGCTGGTCAATGACCATTTGTGCCATCCCAATGGGAGTCTTGGCCAATCGATCGCCGCTGCCCAAACGGCGGCGCGCAAAGAGCATCATTGCCTTTTCGGCGGCACCCCTATCCCACGTCGTAACCCGACCCAGCACATGGGCAGCATCGGATGGCGTGACACCAGCCATCATGACCATTCCACGGTCGATCAGCCTGTTTAACGCGGGGTTTTCCATGCGGCTGGTGACAGCGTGACTTACCCGGAGCGGCCCATTGGCCAAGCGCTCGGCGATGCGGACTTCTCGATCGTCAAGCCCCTCAGGCACCTCGCCCCACATCGGAACAACAAAGCACCCGTTATCGCTGGGCGGAACGTCGGTCGCCAAGGCGCGGTCGAGGGTGTCATGAACCAATTGCGGGTGGCTTTGAGCAAGCAATGAAACGGGCATCAATCGCCGTGGCCCTAGCGTCAGGCCACCGTCTAGCCCGCTGTTCAGATGGACTTCGCTATCGCCGCCCAATCCGGTTGTGCGCATTGCGACGGCCTCGACCATCGTGCGATAAGGCCCGACTCGAGCGCCTTGTGGGTCGATTTTCGGACGTCCGCCTTGCAATAGACACACATCAGTTGTTGTGCCGCCAATGTCAGACACCAGCGCGTCGGCCTCTCCTGTCAACCAGCAAGCGCCAGCGATGGACGCCGCGGGGCCGCTTAGGATCGTCTCAATCGGTTTTTCACGGGCAACCTCTGCGGATACCAATGCGCCGTCACCACGCACGACCATGAGGCGGGCATTGATCCCGATCTGTTTCAAATGACCTTCGCAGGCACTGATTAGCCCGTCGATCATCCCGATCAAACGTGCGTTCAGAACAGCCGTCAGCGCCCGCTTTGGCCCCCCAAGGGCCGATGACAACTCATGAGAGCAGGTCACTGGTTTACCAGTCCGCTCGCGGATCATGTCACGAGCCGCCAATTCATGTGCGGGGTTGCGTGTGGCAAAGCTGGACGCGACGGCAAATCCGGTGATCCCGCGTTCGCCCAAATCGACCAATGCGTCAGACAGCGCATCTGCGTCGAGCGGGGTAACCTCTGCGCCGCTATGGGTATGGCCACCGGTCAGCATGACGACCGGATCGCCTCGCAATGCGTCCGTCAATCCCGCGCGGTCCAAATCTCGGCCCGAGAACCCGATAAAGACCAAAGCGATACGACCGCCTTGACCTTCGACAAGCGCATTGGTCGCCAGCGTGGTCGAAAGGGAAACCATTGCAAACTGCGACGGCGCGACGCCCGAAGCTGCAACTGCCTCGTCAATCGCGCGACCAACACCCAGCGACAAATCGGGGCGCGTGGTTAGCGATTTAGCGCTAGACATTACCTGATCGGACCGTTCGTCCAGAACGACCGCATCCGTATAGGTGCCTCCTGTATCCACGCCCAATAGGTAAGCCATTGCTGTTCCTTGTCAGTTATCTGTGCCGTCAAAAATCACACGGACTAGGCTGCTGCCGTTCCAATAGCGACAAACTATTGTGGATTTAGACAAACAGGGTCGCCGCTATGGTCACGGATCAAAATCAGCTCGGACGCATAAACGTAGAAATAGCACCCCTCGGGGTCTTGGTTTATTTCCTGCTTGTCTATGTCGGTCGGCACAAACTGGGCGATGTCTTGCGGCAGCGGCAACGGTTCAAGAGTGCCCCGAACGCACCCCGCAAGGGCAAGCATAGCGCCGCAAACCCCGCCTTTTGCACAAAACAGGACAGTAGCGGGGCGCTGAGTTGTAGGCAATTTCGACATATTTTTACCAGCCATGGCACACCTCCAAATCGTTATTTGACCATTCAGTCAAAACGAGTAACGTTATGACTGAACAATAGAGCCAATTGACTGAAATGAGCAAACCTCCAACCCGCATACAACAACGAAATCGGGCGTCTATTCTGGCGGCAGGTCTGGATGTGTTTTCACAGCATGGGTTCCGCGGGGCGACACTGGACCAGATCGCCGAGGCCGCGGGCATGTCCAAGCCGAACCTTCTGTACTATTTTTCATCCAAGGAAGACGTGCACACGACCCTATTGTCTGGTCTGTTGGATATGTGGTTGGCTCCATTGCGTGCCGTAAGCGACTGCGATGATCCGATATTGGAATTGCTGAAATATGCTCAGGCGAAACTGGATCTTAGCCGCGATTACCCCCGCGAAAGTCGTTTGTTTGCGAACGAAATTCTACAAGGCGCGCCGCGATTATCACCTAGCATGGGTGCCCTGAAATCACTGGTCGACGAAAAAGCGGCATTGATTCAGAGCTGGGTGGATGCTGGCAAGATCGCGCAAACGGACCCGCATCACCTGATCTTTTCGATTTGGGCGTTGACGCAACATTATGCCGATTTCGATGTCCAAGTTCGGGCGGTGCTGGGCGACGCCGATCCTTATGTCGGGGCGGTGACACATATTGACCGAACGGTCCGCCGGCTTCTGAGACCTTAGTTTGCTGCGATACCGAATGGCTTGATCCAAGGTGCGGACGCTGTCACCGTGTTGACAGCACAAGGGGGCAGACATGACCGAGAATATCCAAAACTGGCAAGAGCGCGTAGATCTGGCCGCGGCGTTTCGTTGGACAGCGCGTCTAAATATGCACGAAGGCGTGGCCAATCACTTTAGCCTGTCAATCAATGACGACGGGACTCGGTTTCTGATGAACCCCAATCAGGTGCATTTCAGCCGTATCAAGGCCAGCGACCTGATCGTAGTAGATGCCAATGATCCCGATACGTTAACCGGACCCAACGCACCCGACCCGACCGCGTGGGGCCTGCACGGGGGCATTCATCGCGGCGTGCCGCATGCGCGGTGCTGCATGCATGTGCACTCGATCCACGCGACTGTTCTGGCGTCGCTCGCAGACAGCCGGCTTCCGCCGATCGACCAAAATTGCTGCACCTTTTACGGGCGCTATGTGATCGATGAAAATTATGGCGGGCTGGCGTTCGAAGAGGAAGGCGTGCGTTGCGCCAAACTGCTGTCCGACCCTAAACACAAGGTCATGATTATGGGAAACCACGGGATCATGATTATTGGTGATACAGTCGCCGAAACCTTTAATAGACTCTATTATTTCGAACGTGCCTGCGAAAC
Organism: uncultured Roseobacteraceae bacterium; assembly: GCA_964022195.1. Taxonomy (GTDB): domain Bacteria; phylum Pseudomonadota; class Alphaproteobacteria; order Rhodobacterales; family Rhodobacteraceae; genus Yoonia. The sequence continues at coordinate 26,808 of CAXIAS010000004.1, read as the reverse complement.
TTATATCCGCGCACTTCAAACCGGTCAGCCATTGCGGATCATTCCACATGACATTGCCGAAAAAACGAGCCAGGAATTGGCCGACTACCCTGAACAGGACGAACGGCACTTGGACGAGCTCAAGGCGATTTTGGATCAAGAGAGATCCGATTACGCCAGCTAGTCACTCGCGACACTGGCCTTAGTGCCATGCTCTAGCTGTTGCGTTCGTCCCGCGGGGTTAGACCGAATTCCTGCCGATAGGCGCGGGTCATCGCACTGGCGTTCTGATAGCCGGTGCGCAATGCCACTTCGGTTATCGGGATCGTTTGTTCGCGTAGGAATTTTCGGGCAGCCAACAGCCTAAGACGACGGTAAACCTGCCGCGGCGTCGCGCCCAGCTCGGCTGTCATGCGCCGTTCCAAGTCCTTTTGGGGGCGGCCTGTGAGGGATGCGATCTCAACGATAGAAAGCGGGAATTCGATGTTCGCCTGCATCAGGCGCACTGCGCGTTCGACGGAACGGGATTTGGCAACCGGGGCGTCTTGCGGGGTTGATCCCTCGGGTGTCATGAATAACGCCGCCAGCTCCAGTCTTAGGGACATACCGTGCCGGTCCGCGATCAATTCGAGCATCAGGTCAAACGCGGCCTGAGCGCCCGAACACGTCATGATACTGCCGTCCCGAATATGTCGTTCTCGCAAGGTTGAGACATCAGGAAATGCCTCGGCTAGCCTGTCCAATTCGGCCCAGTGAACGGTGATTTTTCGGCCCTGTACCAACCCCGCGTGCGCCAACAACCATCCGCCCATATCGAACCCCGCAATTGTCGCATACCGCGTCGCCGCAGATTGCAATGCACGGGCCGTGTCCGGCGTTGCATGGGTTGCAAACCCGTAGCTTGGCATCACAACTAAAATGTCCCCCGACACGTTGCTTATTTTCTCGTGAACAGCGACAGTCATGCCGCTGGATGACGTCACCGAAGCATCATCCATTCCCAAAAACCGCCAACGATACAGCTCGCGTCCTGTTAGCCGGTTAGCCGCCCGCATCGGCTCGATCGTGTTTGCCAGACAAAGAGCCGAGAATTCATCAAACAGCAGAACGTCAATCTGCTGCGTTTTGGGTGATTCATTAATCCAGTTTGGCATGGTTCTGACCTATTGTGCACAGCTTAGGATTAGATCGCCGATAGCATATTGCCAACTACAATCAGGATCACACCCATGCATTTTGCCCGGACCGACGAACAACAGATGATCATCGACACAACCCGCGCGTTTGTCGAAAAGGAACTTTATCCGCACGAAGCACTCGTCGAGCGCACTGGCGCCTTACCAATGGAAATCGTGCGGGAGGTGCAAAAGAAGGCGATCGAGGCTGGCCTATATGCCGCCAATATGCCCGAGGAAGTGGGCGGTGCGGGCCTCGATACATTGACGTGGTTGATGTATGAAAAGGAATTGGGCCGCGCCAACTATGCGCTGCACTGGACCTGCGTGGCGCGACCATCCAACATCTTGCTGGCTGGCACCGATGAACAGCGCGAAAAATACTTGTATCCCTGTATCAAAGGCGAGAAATGGGATTGCCTTGCGATGACAGAACCCGGTGCGGGGTCTGACCTGCGCGGAATGACAGCATCGGCCAAAATGGACGGCGACGATTTTGTCCTGAATGGCACAAAACACTTCATATCGCATGCGGATATCGCGGATTTCTCGATCGTTTTTATGGCCACCGGAGAAGAGGACACCCCGCGCGGACCAAAGAAATTGATCACCGCCTTTTTCGTCGACAAGGACACGCCCGGCCTGACTGTGCGCGACGGCTATCGGAACGTGTCCCACCGCGGCTACAGCAATGCGATCCTCGAATTCGACAATTGCCGATTGCCCAAATCCGCCGTGCTGGGTGAGATTCACAAAGGGTTCCAAGTCGCAAACGACTGGTTAGGTGCCACCCGCCTGCAAGTCGCGGCCACCTCGCTTGGCCGCGCGGAGCGTGCGTTTGATCATGCGCTAAGCTATTCAGCCGAACGCAAACAATTCGGCCAACAAATCGGAAAATTCCAAGGTGTGTCGTTCAAGCTGGCCGATATGGCGCTGGAAATCAAAGCGGCTAATCTGCTGACTTGGGAAGCAGGCTGGAAATTCGACCAAGGCACCGTGACCGAGGCGGACATGTCCATGGCGAAACTCAAAGCGACGGAAGTTCTAGCTTTTGTGGCCGACGAAGCCATCCAAATTCATGGCGGCATGGGGTTGATGGACGAACTGCCGCTGGAACGGATCTGGCGCGACGCCCGTGTCGAACGAATCTGGGAAGGCACATCAGAAATCCAGCGCCATATCATCAGCCGCGACCTGCTGCGGCCATTGGGTGGCTAGCCCGTGTCCAAACGCGATCTGACCCGCCTTTTGCGCCCTGCGTCGGTTGCCATCGTTGGTGGCGGTGCGTGGTGTCGTGCGGTCCACAGCCAGCTGGCGTTGATGGGATACGACGGTGCAATCTGGCCCGTTCATCCGAAGGGCGGCGAAATTAATGGCCAAAGGGTCTATACTTCGTTGAACGAATTGCCTTTCGCTCCCGATGGCGTGTTTATCGGGATTAACCGCCACGCCACCATCGAAGCCGTCAACCAATTGCGGCAAATGGGTGCGGGTGGCGCTGTTTGTTTCGCGTCGGGTTTTGCCGAAGTTGACGATGGCCAAGTCCTGAATGACGCGCTGCTGGATGCCGCAGGCGAGATGCCGGTTCTGGGTCCGAACTGCTACGGCATGATCAACGCGTTCGACGGTGCGCTGCTGTGGCCTGACCAGCACGGTTGCCGACGCGTCGATAGCGGCGTCGCCATATTGACCCAGTCCTCAAACATCGCGATTAACCTGACGATGCAGGCGCGGGGCCTGCCTGTTGGCTATGTTGTAGCCTGCGGAAATCAAGCCCAAACCACACAGGCCGAGATCGCGATGGCCTTGCTAGACGACCCGAGGGTTACAGCGATTGGACTGCATATCGAGGGCTTTGGCGACATTGTCACATGGCAAGAGTTTGCTCGTGCCGCCCAAGCCAAATCGGTGCCGGTTGTCGCGCTAAAGGTTGGTAAATCCGAACAGGCCCAATCGGCGACAATTTCACATACAGCGTCTTTGGCCGGAGGAGATGCCGGCGCACAAGCGCTGATGGATCGGTTGGGAATCGCACGCGTGGACGATCTGTCGACAATGCTGGAGACGTTGAAAATCCTGCACGCTGTGGGCCCGCTCGCGAGCCGGAACATCGCGACAATCAGTTGCTCTGGCGGAGAAGCATCGCTAGCCGCTGATTTGGCACATGACTTGCCCTTGGCCTTTGCGCCCCTTAACGCGCGTCAGCATGCTGACTTGTTCACAGCCCTTGGGCCCAAAGTCGCCCTGTCAAATCCGTTAGACTATCACACCTATATCTGGCGCGACACGCAAGCGATGACAGCTGCCTTTAGCGCCATGGTCGACCCACAACTGGCAATCACGTTACTAATCGTCGATTTTCCGCGCGCGGATCGATGCGATCCGTCCGACTGGGACTGCGTGATCGACGCCGCGATCGCCACCCGTCGTAATACTGGCGGCATCATCGCAATGGTCACCACACTACCCGAATTGCTACCCGAAACGGTCGCCGACCACCTGATGGCTAACGGCGTTGTCCCCATGCACGGCCTAAGAGAGGCCCTCGCCGCCGTTCACGCCGCCCAAATTCAGACCATCCCCGATCTGGGCATGGATTTATGCATTTGCCCGCCACCCCAATCCGGCTTGACCCTGTCCGAGGCTGACGCAAAACAGGCACTTGCGGTGTCCGGGGTTTCGATCCCACGTCAGGTCACGACGGATGATCCATCCGCGGCCGACTTGTCCCCGATCACCTATCCAGTCGCGCTCAAAGGGTTGGGTCTTGCCCATAAAACCGAAGCGGGCGCGGTTGCGCTAAACCTCTATGACCAAAACGCCGTCGCAGCGGCAGCCAAAACTATGTGCGCCGATCGTTTCTTGATCGAAGAAATGGTCACGGGCATTGTCGCCGAATTGCTTGTCGGTGTGGTCAAAGACCCCGCACACGGTTTCACCCTGACAGTGGGCGCTGGCGGCACATGGACCGAAGTTTTGCAAGACAGTGTCACCATGCTCGTTCCTGCGTCACCGTCGTCAATTGAACAGTCTCTGAAAAGGCTAAAAGTGGCCAAACTTCTGGATGGATATCGCGGCGCTGCGGCTGCCGATATCAGTGCCATCGTCAATGCCATCATGCATATTCAGGACTATGTGCTTGCCAACGCCACCATCGTCCAAGAGGTTGAGGTAAACCCGCTGATGTGCACCTCGACACAGGCAATAGCTGCCGATGCCCTAATAAGGATCACGACATGACCAGCCCCATTAAAACCCGCCGCGACGGCGCCATACTCCATGTGACACTCGACCGTCCCAAGGCCAATGCAATCGACCTAGCGACGAGCCGGATCATGGGGGATACATTCGCCGCCTTTCGCGACGATCCCGACTTGCGGGTCGCGATTATCACCGGAGAAGGTGACAAATTCTTTTGCCCCGGATGGGACCTAAAGGCCGCTAATGACGGCGACGCTGTCGATGGCGACTACGGGGTTGGGGGGTTCGGCGGATTGCAGGAACTGCGCGGCATGAACAAACCTGTGATTGCCGCCGTGAACGGCATTTGTTGCGGCGGCGGTTTGGAACTGGCCCTGTCGGCTGATATTATCCTCGCTGCGGACCATGCCACCTTTGCGTTGCCCGAAATCCGCTCAGGAACCGTAGCGGATGCCGCTTCGGTCAAGTTGCCAAAGCGTATCCCTTACCATATCGCGATGGAATTGTTGCTGACCGGCCGCTGGTTCGACACTGCCGAAGCACTGGGTTGGGGCCTAATCAACCATGTGCATCCACAGGCGGAACTTCAAACCGAGGCCTTGAAAATGGCGCGACTGATCGCCTCTGGTCCGCCGCTCGTTTATGCGGCGATCAAGGAAATCGTTCGTGATGCCGAGGATAGCAAATTTCAGGATGCGATGAACCGCATCACTCAGCGACAACTTGCGAGTGTCGACACGCTGTATTCGTCCGATGATCAGGCCGAAGGCGCGCGCGCATTTGCAGAAAAACGCGACCCCGTCTGGACCGGCCGTTAGGGCTTGCATTCCTGCAAAACCTGCCGCACGAACGGAACATGACCAAAACATTGCTCTCTTTCGGGCACGGCTATTCTGCCAATGCCTTGTCCCGCCTGCTCTTGCCACAGGACTGGCGGGTGATAGGAACCACGCGGAGCGAAGAAAAAGCCCCCCGGTTGATGGCCCAAGGGGTTGAGCCACGTATCTGGCCCGGTGCCGATATGGTACCTGCACTGGATGCCGCGACGCATGTCTTGATTTCAGCGGCCCCAGACCAAGATGGTGATCCTGTTTTGGCCTTATTAGAGGCTGAAATTGCTGCGCGCGCGGGTCAGTTTGAATGGGTCGGCTACCTATCCACAACCGGCGTTTATGGCGATCACAAAGGTGATTGGATCGACGAAGAAACCCCGCTTGCACCATCGACCGCGCGGGGTCAGGCACGAGTTGATGCCGAAAAACAGTGGGCGGCCATCCCCGATCTGCCGCTGCATGTCTTTCGGCTCGCTGGTATTTACGGACCCGGCCGCGGGCCGTTTTCCAAGGTGCGCACCGGCACGGCGCGACGGATCATAAAACCCGGACAGGTATTTAGCCGGACTCATGTCGCGGACATCGCCCGGGTGCTGCAAGCGTCTATCAATCGCCCGAGCCCTGGAGCGGCCTATAACGTTTGCGATGATGACCCCGCACCGCCCCAAGATGTGATCGGATACGCCGCAGAGCTGCTTGGCTTGCCGCTCCCGCCTGCCGAAGATTTTGACACGGCTGAAATGTCCCCCATGGCCCGCAGTTTTTACGCGGAATCGAAAAAGGTCCGCAACGAACGGATCAAGACCGAGTTAGGGGTCGACCTGTTGTATCCCGACTACAAAACGGGACTTCGGGCGCTCTTGGCGCAGGAGCTGGCGAGCTGATAGTCTGCGCAGATGCTTTTGTGGACATGTCCTAGACCGCGGGTATTCAGTGCGAAATTGGGCGCTATGCGGTTTTCGACCCAAGTTTTGCCACACCCAAAACGTCTAGGACCTTTGCTTCGATGTCTTCGGCGTTAAGGCCCGCAATATCATACATGTCCCGTGGGCCGGCTTGGTCGATAAAGGTGTCGGGCAAAACCATCGAGCGGTATTTCAGACCATCGTCAAATGCGCCCGCATCGGCCAGCATTTGTGCGACGTGACTACCGAACCCGCCTACGGCACCTTCTTCGATCGTGATCAGCGCCTCATGATCTGCCACAAGCCCGAGGATCAAATCACGGTCCAGCGGCTTGGCAAATCGCGCGTCTGCGATGGTTGGTGTGATCCCTTTTGCGGCAAGAGCCTCGCAAGCTGTTTTGACCTCGGTCAGGCGCGTCCCAAACGACAAGATAGCGACTTGTCTGCCCTCTTTGATCATGCGCCCTTTGCCGATCTCTAGCGGCTGGGCATCGTCAGGCATTTCTACACCAACGCCTTCGCCCCGAGGGAACCGGAACGCGATCGGCCCGCTATCGTGTGCGGCAGCGGTCGCGACCATGCGGACCAATTCGGCCTCGTCGGCCGCGGCCATCACAACCATGTTGGGCAAATTCGCCATAAATCCGATGTCAAAGCTGCCAGCATGGGTCGCCCCATCCGCGCCGACCAGTCCTGCCCGATCAATCGCAAACCGAACAGGTAGGTTTTGCAACGCCACATCGTGAACGACCTGATCATATCCGCGCTGCAAGAAAGTGGAATAAAGCGCGCAAAATGGCTTCATCCCACCTGCCGCGAGCGCCGCGCAGAATGTCACCGCATGTTGTTCGGCGATCCCGACATCAAAGCATCTGCTCGCGTAGCGTTCCATGAACTTGTTCAGGCCAGTGCCATCCGGCATCGCGGCGGTAATTGCACATATTTTCGAGTCTATTGCTGCGTGTTTGAGCAAACTGTCGGCGAAGACAGAGGTGTAGCTGGGCGCATTTGACGGCGTTTTTTTCTGCTCGCCCGTCACGACATCAAATTTTGCCGTTGCGTGACCCTTGTCGCGGGCGGCCTCGGCGGGGGCATAGCCTTTGCCCTTTTTGGTGATCGTGTGAATGATAATCGGACCTGTTGCGCGGTCTTTGACTGTGCGCAAGACAGCCAGCAGCTGCTCCATGTCGTGCCCGTCAATCGGCCCCAAATAGCTAAAGCCCAGCGCCTCAAACAGCGTGCCGCCCACGGTCATGTGTTTCAGCATATCTTTGGCGCGTTTGGCGCCCTCGCGGAACGGTTCGGGCAGCAACGACACCGCCCCTTTGGCTGCGGCTTTGAGTTCTTGAAATGGCTCGCCTGCGTAAAGGCGGGACAGATAGGACGACATCGCACCAACCGGTGGGGCGATCGACATTTCGTTGTCATTTAGGATTACGATCAACCGTTTGCCCAAATGGCCTGCGTTATTCATTGCCTCATAGGCCATGCCGGCGGACATTGATCCGTCGCCGATAACTGCAATGGCGTCGCCGCCGTCACCGCCCAGATCCGCCGCGACCGCGAAACCCAGTGCCGCAGAAATCGAGGTGCTGGAATGGGCCGCACCAAACGGGTCAAAGTTGCTTTCGGCGCGTTTGGTAAAACCGGACAGGCCGTCTTTCATCCGCAAGGTTCTGATCCTGTCGCGTCTGCCCGTTAGAATTTTATGTGGGTAGCACTGATGGGACACATCCCAGATTATTTTATCCTTGGGCGCATCAAACACAGCGTGCAATGCGACAGTCAATTCGACCACACCCAGACCGGCGCCCAAGTGCCCCCCCGTGACCGACACCGCTGATATTGTCTCGGCGCGCACTTCATCGGCTAGCGTCGATAGATCGACGTCCGACAACTGTTTCATGTCAGCAGGGGTTTGTACTGTGTCTAGAATAGGGGTCACAGGTTCGGACATGGCACCAGCCTTTTTATTTCCGTCGGGTGGTAACAAAGCGGGCCGCCTCTTTCAACGTGTCCGCATCCGCACCATAGCACGAAACCGCGTCGCATGCCTCTGCTACCAGCTGTTCTGCGCGGGTTTTCGCACCGTCCAATCCCAACAAAGACACAAACGTTGCCTTGCCGGCATTGGCATCTTTGCCGACGGCCTTGCCAACTTCAGCCGCATCGCCCTCGACATCCAAGATGTCATCGGCAATCTGAAATGCCAGCCCAATACAGTCACCGTATTTTCCCAACGGATCGATGTTCCGGCCCGCCATCCGTGGACCAACCATCGCAGACCAATGAATTAACGCACCGGTTTTGCCTTGTTGCAGGGTCATGATTTCTTCGAGCGTCAAAGGTGTCGGCGCAGTTTCGGCAGCGATGTCCAATGCCTGCCCGCCGATCATTCCGCGCACACCAGCGGCCCCGGCAAGCGTCATCGCCAAATTGATGCGATTTTCGGTAGGGCAGCCCACCATCAGAATCTGCTGAAACGCCAGAGTCTGGAGGGCATCCCCGGCCAGCACTGCGGTCGCATCATCCCATTTTTTATGAATGGTCGGCTGTCCCCTTCGCATGGCATCGTCATCCATACAAGGCAGGTCATCATGTACAAGGGAATAGGCATGTAGTGCCTCAATCGCGCCCGCAGCCGGTGCCGACCGACCAATTGGAAATCCGTGCAAACGCGCGGATTCAATAGCCAAGAACGCCCGCAACCCCTTGCCGCCAGCTGTCGCATAGCGCATCGCATCGGGGATCGGGCCATCAAGATCAGTCAAATGATATTCGATTTGACCCTGAGCCGCGCTGGCCGCCGATTTCAGTGCGACATCAAATGGCTGACGAGTTAGATCCACAATCTCTTTGACCTCGAAATGTCGTAAGTCAGCCATCCAGCGGTGCGGTCCCTGTGGGCTGCCCGTTACCGTCCAAAGCCAGCTTGGCGACTTTTTCTTCGGCTTCTGCCAACTTGGCCTGACAACGGGCACGCAATGCTGCGCCGCGCTCATACAAAGCAATGGATTCGTCCAGCGCAACGTCGCCGCGCTCTAACTGGCCTACGACCTTTTCCAATTCGGCAATCGCCTGTTCAAAGCTCATGTCTTTGACATCATCGCTCATGATGCTCTCTCCTTCAAAACCGTCACATGGGCAGCAGCGGACGCGCCCAACGCAGGCAAATCATAACCGCCCTCGAGGCTGGATACCACGCGGCCCTGACAATGGGTATCGGCCAAATCGCACAATCGCCCTGTGATCCATGCGAAATCATCCTCGACCAAATTCATACCTGCCAATGGATCATCCCGATGTGCATCAAATCCTGCCGAGATGATGATAATTTCAGGAGAAAACGCATCGACCCGCGGCAGAACGACCCGTTCCATTACATCGCGAAACGCCTTTGATCCGGCGCCATCGGGCAGGGGACAGTTAAGCACACTGCCAACGCCTGTTTCATGGGACGCCCCAGTGCCCGGATACAACGGGGACTGATGGGTCGAACAAAACAGGATACGGGGGTCATCTTCGACCAAATCCTGTGTTCCGTTGCCGTGATGCACGTCGAAATCGACAATCGCAACGCGTGACAGGCCGTGGTGCTCTAGCGCGTGTTTCGCGGCTATCGCAACGGTCCCAAGAAAGCAGAACCCCATCGCCGTCTCGCGCTCGGCATGGTGACCCGGCGGGCGCATGGCGACAAACGCGTTGCCCGCCTCGCCCGTTAAAACCGCGTCAATAGCGCGCACAGCACCGCCAACGCAACGAAACGCGGCCTCTAACGTGCCGACAGACATATGGGTGTCGGCGTCCAGTGACCGCCAGCCGCTGTCGGGTGCTGCGGCGCGAATAGCATCAACATGCGCCTTGGGATGAGCCCGCAGAATATCGTCTTCGGCACCTAATGGCGCAGATAACCGGGTCAGGCCCAATCCATCCAGCGCACCCAACACCGCATCAAGACGGGCGACCTGTTCAGGATGACCTGGCGGCGTGACATGACCAAAACAGGCGTCATGCGTGATCAAATAGGTGGTCACTAGGCAACTCCTTGTGGGTGTTAGTTTGGAAATGCGTTCATTTCGTCAATCAGGGGCAAGCATATACCCTTCGCCGCGAACGGTTTGCAGATAGCGCGGCTGCTTTGGATCGACCTCAATCTTGCGGCGAAGTCGCGTGATTTGGACGTCAACCGCGCGTTCTTGGGTCTGCCCGCCGGACCTGGATACCTCTTCAACCAACTTGGTGCGGCTTAGCGGTTGGACCGGTGCGTTCGCAAAAATGCGCATCAGTTGGCTTTCGGTAGCTGTCAGACGAACCTGTTCGTCTTCCCGCCACAACTCACCACGTTCAATATCGTAACGAACCGGCCCCAAGCTCAGGACTTTGGGGACAACGACATCGGGTTCGACCACGGGGACACGCCGAAGGATTGCATTGATCCGCAACAGCAGCTCTTTAGGCTCGAACGGTTTGGCTAGATAGTCGTCTGCTCCGGCCTCAAGGCCTGCAATCCGGTCGCCCGTCTCGCCTTTGGCCGTCAATAACAGAACCGGTGTCGTCAGGGTCTGTCGCAGATCGCGGCACAGGGTGATCCCGTCTTCACCGGGCATCATCACATCCATAACGATCAGATCGAATTCTAACCCAGCCAAGAGCCTGCGTGCGTGCGCAGCATCCCGTGCGGTGGTGACCAGAAACTCGTTGCGCACCAGAAATTTTGCAAGAAGGCCGCGGATCCGCTCGTCGTCGTCAACAATCAGCAAATGGGCATCGTCAGCGGTCATGTTTCTATTCCTCTAGCACCTGATAATACCGGCGCATTTCTTCATCCATCATCGCCTCAAGCACGGCACGAAAACCTGCTACCGCTTCGGGCCCTGCCTCGCGATAGGCGTCCCGCATTCGGTCCCGTTGCGCGGTGGACAGTTCTTTTTCCAGCGTCGAGCCCGCATCTGTCAGGGTCAAATGACGTTCTCTTTTGTCTTGGGTCCCGACTGTGCTTTGCACCAAACCGTCTGCGATCAACGTGCGCAAGACACGATTAAGAGATTGCTTTGTAACGCCAAGGATTCCCAGCAAATTGTTGACTGTGGTGCGGGGGCTGCGATGGATAAAGTGGATCGCGCGGTGATGGGCCCGCCCGTATCCTTTCTCCGCCAAGATACGGTCCGGGTCCGCAGTAAACCCGCGATAGGCAAAAAACATCGCCTCGATGCCCTTGCGCAATTGCTCGTCCGTCAAAAACAGCAGGCTTTGTCCAGTCTGCGGCGGGCCACCTAGCGCCATACTACGTCCTTTCGGGCCCGTCGATATACGTCAGCTTTGTTGACATGTAATCCAAGGGCGTCTAGTGATTCACTATACTCGCGTAATAATATGTCCGAAACGGACCTACAAGCGAAACAATTAACTTTCGAAAGGGGATCGCCATGGCTGGCGCATACGATGATCGTGACGGCAAAATCTGGATGGACGGACAACTCGTCGATTGGCGGTCAGCCAACGTCCACATCTTAACCCACGCGCTACACTACGCGTCTTCCGTTTTCGAAGGCGAGCGGTGCTATGATGGCAAGATTTTTCTTAATCGCAAGCACACGGAACGACTGCACAAGTCGGCCGAGTTGCTCGATTTCGAAATCCCCTACACCGTCGAAGAAATCGAAGCAGGCAAGCAAGCCGCGCTTGACGCAAACGGCCTAACAAACGCTTACGTGCGTCCCGTTGCTTGGCGTGGCGCCGGCGAAGACATGGGCGTCGCATCGGCAAAGAACCCTGTGCATCTGGCCATCGCCGTTTGGGAATGGGGCGCCTATTATGGTGACGCGAAGACCAAAGGCGCAAAGCTCGACATTGCCAAATGGAAGCGCCCATCGCCGGAAACGGCGCCGTCCCAAGCCAAGGCAGCGGGCCTGTATATGATCGCGACCCTGTCCAAACACGCGGCAGAAGCCAAGGGTTGTTCTGACGCGCTGATGTTCGACTATCGCGGCTACGTTGCCGAAGCGACAGGCGCCAATATGTTCTTTGTCAAAGACGGCGAAGTCCACACCCCGACCCCCGACGCATTCCTGAACGGCCTAACCCGCCAAACAGCGATCACGATGTTGCAGGAAAAAGGCATCACAGTCCACGAACGCCACATCATGCCAGAAGAACTTGAAAGCTTCGAGCAATGCTGGCTGACCGGTTCGGCTGCCGAAATCACGCCCGTCGGTCAAATCGGCGACTACAACTTCGAAGTTGGCGCATTGGCAATTGAAATGGCGTCTGACTACGAAAAACTGGTTCGTAAATAGACGGATCGGGGCGAGATTTCCGCAACCTCGCCCCCTTCAACTTGGCCAAAAACACCGGGCTCCGAGACTTCGTAGATTACTTTCCGCCCATCTGCCCCATAGCCTTGCGCTGTTGCGCCCGTTGCAATCCCAGCACACGCTCGCGCCAGATAATCAACACGCCCGCCGAGATCACGATGCCTGCGCCAATCAACATCGGGCCTGTAGGGGCTTCGTCGAACACAAAATACCCGATGCCCAGCGCAAGGATCATTGACGTGTATTCAAACGGCGCGACCAGCGATGCATCAGCGTAGCGATAACTCGACGTCAAAAAGATTTGCCCGATCCCGCCCAGAAATCCGGCCATCACCAGCATAACGACCACGGTCCACGATGGCACAGCCCACCCCCATGGCAATGTGCATAGAGCCAATAACGCGGACGTGACCGAGAACCAGAACACGATCGCCGCTGTGCCTTCGGTCTGGACCAGTTTGCGCACAAACACTTGCGCAAGGGCCGCCATTACCGCCCCCATCAACACCACCACCGCGCCCAAGGTTTCGCCCGTCGACAGTCCCGATCCGACAGTCAATCGCGGCGATAGAACGATCAACACGCCAACCATACCCAACAAGACGGCGGACAGTCGGTATACGCCCACCTTTTCGTCTAGAAACATTGCCGCGAAAACCACCACCAACAGCGGCGCCGCATAGCCGATCGCCGTGACTTCGGGCAACGGTAGCAATCCCAAACCCGTAAAACCCAACCCCATCGCAGTTGTTCCGATCAAGCCGCGCCAGAAATGGCCGATGGGGTTCTTGGTCTTCCACCCGAATGCCAATTCGCCGCGAATTGCCAGCCATCCCAGAATGATCGGCAAGGCAAAAAACGACCGAAAGAATACAGCCTGCCCCGGCGGGACATCGCCGCTCGCCGCCTTGATCAGGCTGGCCATCGCCATAAAGGTGCAGACCGAAATCGTTTTGAACAGAATTCCGCGTAACGGGTGCATGTCGAGCCCCTAATTGATGGTTTCGATTGCGCTCGAGCTTGGACACTGACGCAGCAGGTAACAAGGCACGACGTTAGATTTCGGCCAATTGTTCGATTGCCCAGCGTGCAGCATCTGATACGGCGGAATCCGGATCATCCAATAGGGGGCGTGCGACTGCAATCATCGTCTTGTTTCCCGAATTACCAATTGCATATAGGACGTTACGAACGAACCTGTCGCGTCCGATCCGCTTGATCGGCGATCCCGAGAACTTGGTGCGGAATGCGGCATCGTCGAGCGTGACCAATTCCGCCAGTTCGGGTGCCACAAGATCAGGGCGCGCTGCGTATTTTACTTCTTGGGCTTGGGCTGCAAACTTGTTCCACGGGCACACACCCAGACAGTCGTCGCACCCATAAATCCGGTTGCCCAGCTTTGATCGCAATTCACTCGGCACCGGCCCTCGGTGTTCGATCGTCAGATAGGAAATGCATAGTCGCGCATCCAATTGATATGGCGCCGGAAACGCATCAGTCGGACAGACATCCAAACACGCGGTGCAACTGCCACAGTGGCTGACCTGAGGGTCATCAACCGGCAGCTCGAGGGTGGTAAATATCGCCCCTAGAAAAAACCATGATCCCAGCTCGCGGCTGAGCAAATTGGTGTGTTTGCCTTGCCAGCCCAAACCCGCGGCCTCGGCCAGCGGCTTTTCCATAACGGGGGCGGTGTCAACAAAGACTTTGATCTCGGCATCCGGCCTTTGCTCGATCAACCAACGACCCACTCGCTTTAGGCGCTTTTTGACTATGTCGTGATAGTCACGGTTCTGCGCATAGACTGAAATCGCCGCCTTTTCACGCTCGGCCAGCACAGCCAGCGGATCGTGTTCCGGCGAATAGGGCTCAGCCAGCATGATCACGGATTTGGCGTCTGGCCATAGCGCCGCAGGATTGGCCCGCCAGTTCATCCGCTCGGCCATCCACCCCATCTGACCGTGCATACCTTTGGACACAAAGTGCCCCAACCGGTCGGGTAATTGCGGCACGGCGTCAGGTCTGCATATCCCAACGGACGCAAACCCCACCTCTTGGGCGAAAGAGATCAATTCGGGTTTCAGGCTCATGCTTTTGGTCCCAAATACTATGAAGGGTAGTAACCCCCAGCTGCGGATTGATCAGAAATCAAGGTCAGCATAATGGCGCGGCTGCGGGAAACCCGAAATCTGATCCGCCAAGAGGGACCGGAACGCAGGCCGCGATTTAATCTTAGCATACCAGTCTTTGACCACGTCCGAGCGATTCCAATCCACATCCGAGATATAGTCCAAACATGACAATTGCGCCGCTGCGGCAAAATCGGCCAATGTCATTTCGTTGCCAGCCAGCCAGCGCCGCTGGTCCAGCAATTCCGCCATATAGTCCAAATGGTACTTAATCGCGCGGGCGCCTGCCTTGACGTTTGCGCTGTCGGGATATCCCGTTCCCATGACTTTGCGGAATACCCGTTCACCCATCAATTTATTGGTAACTTCCGAATAGAATTTGTCATCGAACCAGCCGACCAGACGGCGCGCCTCATAGCGGGCCTCGGGGGTCTTGGGCAACAAGGCGGGGGTCGGGTGCGCTTCTTCCAGATATTCGCAAATCGCAGTGCTGTCAGCAAAAGTCCGGTTGCCAATTTTCAAAATCGGGACCTTGCCCGCAGGATTGCGTCGCAGAAAATCAGGATCGGCTTCCCAATACCGTTCTTCTACCAATTCGACCTCGATCTTCTTTTCCGCCAGCGACAGCCGGACTTTGCGAGAAAACGGGGACAATGGATAATGATAAAGGCGGTTCATGAAAATCTGCTCGTTGCGTCGGTTGTTTATCAATGCCTCATGCGGGCAGGCGGTTCAATGGTTCTACTGGCTTTCAAAGCAGTCAGCGCGGCCGTCCGCCGCAATTGTTGCTGCCCCATCGTATATGCTAGCTGCGCGCCTGCGAGTATAGTCATCGGGGCGCGATGCGCTGCGGTTTTTTGGATTGGGTAATACAGCTGCCAATCGGGCCGCCTGCCTTGCGGTCAGGTCTGCCGCATCGCGGTCAAAGTAGTGACGGGACGCCGCTTGGATGCCAAATACACCACGATCAAATTCTGCGATATTCAAATATAGTTCCAATATCCGCCGCTTCGACCACAACAGTTCGGTCAATGGGGTCCAAAACGCCTCGAGCGATTTGCGGACCCAAGACCGCCCGTGCCAAAGGTAGATGTTTTTGACGACCTGCTGGCTGATCGTCGACGCGCCCCGATTTCCACCCGCATCAAGCGCGGCTTGGATCGCGTTGACATCCAGCCCCCAATGTATGCAAAAATTGGCATCCTCGGCCGCGACAGCCGACCGTGCCATGACCGGCGATATCAAATCCATATCTACCCATTCATAGTCGACACCACCTTGCCGTCGTGCTTCGGCGAACATGTATGGCGTCGTTGGCGGGTTCAGAACGCCGTAAACCAACGTCAATACTGTCGCGATACATGCGATGCCCAACACCGCGCGCAGCAGCCAGCGAAACCCAAGCCGTATAGGCCCCCGCCGTTTGGCAGACGTCTGCTTATTCTTGGATGATTTACGTTTACGAGCCTTGGCCATTTGTTCATTAGCCATGCGATCAGTGACAGGTCAAGCAGAGGGGCATCGCTATGCTGCCAGCAATCGTGCCATTTGTGGTTTAATACAAGGGCGCGCTGTCTCAAACGGTGCTTGGAAATCTGGGCTTTCCAATTCGGGAAAGATTGAAACCAGCTCTGCATGAATGGCCCGATCTTCGGTCAACAACGCCTTGCCCGGATGAAAGCTCTCGGAGGCAATGCCTTCGGCCATGACGATCTGGTGCTTGTCGAACAGGATATGATGATAAGATACACGCGGCATCGGACACGGCTTGATTGTGGTTCCGTTGACCAATGCTTTGGCAGGCACCAGCACTTCGGCCTGACCGAAATGCAATTCTGCCTTCCAGCCGGTCACCAGCATACGATGCTGCGGCGAAACAAGAAGTGGACGATAGTTGCCCATGGCACCAGCTTCGAACCTGATTGGCGCCAGATCGCCCATACCATCAACCACGCGGCCACCCGTCCAAACCAACGCCTGCGGCCCGTCATCAATTGATGTGACTAAATCGCCAGCCTTTAGGGTTTCAACGAACCTTGGGCCGGTTTCGGTTTCGATCAAAGTACCCCGAACGAAACACGCAACAAAGACATCCTGACTGCGCGTATCCATAAGGCCGGAATAAGTGGCCTGATTGAGCGAATTCAGGGTCAAAGACTGGAGCGGCCCTGAATTCAAAACGCTGTTTCCGCTAGACGACAACGAAGGCGCAAGGAACGTATTCCCGTTCACATCCTGAAAAATGACGACCATCATGTTCTGTGACGATCCATCAACAAAGGTCACCGTCGCGTTATATGTCGCCGCGGCATCAAAACGATACCATTGCTCACCGTTTCCGATATCGGTTCGGATCCAGTCATAGGAACTGCCGAAATTGTTGTTGTCCAACACGTTATTGTAACCGCCACCATCGTAGGTAGTGATCGAGGTCTCATCCTCTAATATCGGATTTCCCGGGCCGCCAAAGGATTGCCCCACCAAGACGTTCGCATTCTCGGCTAGATTATTGCCCTCATTTGGGTCGATGGACGCGTAATTGCCCAAATATATTGCATTCCAAGTCCCCATTAGGACCCGACCCGAACGCGGTCGTTCTGCTTAACTAACATAAACTCTGCCTCAATAGGGGTCATCGCCCCGCGCTCCTGTTTCAGGATGCATTTGCAGAATATGACCGAATTAAGGCAAGAATGAGGCGCCGCCGAATTTTCGGCCTCGCCTCATTTTATTTGTGATATCGCCGCGCTACTCGGCGGGTATTGCAGCAGCTTCAGCGCTTAGTGGATGCGCAAGATGAACCAGCATTTCTTTGGGGCAAACCTGAACAAACTTGTCCTTCTCTATCTCCCAATGCTGTAGGATTTCTGCCGCTCGCCTGCTGCCGGTTTCCGTCAGTTGACGCTCAATCAGCGCCTTCAACTGGTTTTCCCAATGATCCACCGTCACGGGATTGGTGACCAAAGTCTCCATGTTGATCAAGGGTGCGGCCTCGCCTTTGGGGTCGTAAATATAGGCCATACCGCCAGTCATACCAGCGCCAAAGTTGGCCCCGATGCCTCCTAGAATAACCGCAATACCGCCGGTCATGTATTCGCAACCATTGGTGCCGCAGCCTTCGATCACAACGGAGGCGCCCGAATTTCGCACGGCAAAACGTTCACCAGCGCGACCCGCGGCGAACAGGTATCCCGCGGTCGCACCATACAGAACCGTATTCCCGATGATCGTATTCTCGGCCGCCACGAGGGGGCTGTTCATAGGTGGGCGCACCACGATCGTGCCGCCGGACAGCCCCTTGCCGACATAATCGTTAGCATCGCCGCTGACCTCCAGCTTAAGACCAGGTGCAGCAAATGCCCCAAGCGATTGCCCCGCCGATCCCCTCAGCTTCACCGTTAGGTGATCGGACTGCAGGTCGTTGCGCATACCAAAATTCTGAACGATATGGCTGCTTGTCCGCGTGCCGATGGTCCGCAACGTATTTTGGACCGCGTAGTCCAATTGCATCTTTTCTCCGTCGTTTAGGAAACGCGCCGCATCCTTGACGATCTGTGCATCGAGCGTATCAACCACCGCGTTCCGGTCTTTGTCACGATTGTAAACGATCGAGCTGGAGCCATCGACAGTGATCAAAAGCGGGTTCAAATCCAGATCGTCCAGATGGGCAGACCCGCGCGACACTTGGGTCAACAGGTCCGCACGCCCGATCACGTCATCCAGCGACCGCGCCCCGATCGAGGCGAGAATTTCGCGCACTTCTGTGGCGTAAAACGTAATCAAGTTGACGACTTTATCCGCGTTGCCTGTAAACTTGTCGCGCAGCGCCTCGTCTTGGGTGCAGACACCGACAGGGCAGGTGTTCGACTGGCACTGACGCACCATGATGCAACCCATCGCAATCAAGGCAGCAGTGCCGATGCCGTATTCTTCGGCGCCCAACATCGCGGCCATGACAATATCGCGCCCCGTGCGCAAACCGCCGTCAGTGCGCAACGTGACGCGGTCGCGCAGATTATTCATTGCTAGAACCTGATGCGCCTCGGTCAGGCCCATTTCCCACGGCAGACCCGCATATTTGATCGACGTGCCGGGGGAGGCGCCTGTGCCGCCGTTGTGGCCAGACACAAGGATCACGTCTGCCTTGGCTTTGGCCACGCCAGCCGCAATTGTGCCAACGCCAGATGAGGCCACAAGCTTGACCGTCACCTTGCAGCGCGGGTTGATCTGCTTGAGGTCATAGATCAGCTGCGCAAGGTCCTCGATCGAATAGATGTCGTGGTGCGGCGGCGGCGAAATCAGTGTCACGCCTTTGGTCGAATGCCGCAGACGGGCAATCAGGTCGGTGACCTTCATACCGGGCAGCTGGCCGCCCTCGCCGGGTTTTGCGCCTTGGGCGACTTTGATCTCCAACTCTTCGCAAGCATTCAAATACTCGGCAGTCACACCGAACCGCCCCGAGGCGACCTGTTTGATTTTGGCAGACGGGTTGTCACCGTTTGGTTCAGGGTGGAAATGCGCCGGATCTTCGCCGCCCTCGCCTGAATCCGACTTGGCACCGATGCGGTTCATCGCGACATTTAGTGTCTTGTGGGCCTCTGGTGACAACGCGCCCAGCGACATGCCGGGGGTCACGAAACGCTTACGAATAGCAGTAATAGACTCTACTTCTTCGATCGGAACGGCCGTTCCCATTGGTTTGATCGCCAGCAGGTCGCGCAAGTGAATGGGCGGGTTCGATTGCATAGACTTCGAATACTGCTGCCACAATGAATACGACGCGTTGGCACAAGCGGCCTGCAACATGTGCATGGTCTGCGCTTCCCATGCGTGTTTTTCACCGGACCGGCGGGATTTATAGAATCCGCCGATGGGCAGGATGCTGTTGTCGGACTTCCAGCCGCGGGCGTGGACGTCTTCCATTTTGGTCTGAATACCATTCACACCGATCCCCGAGATGCGCGACTGCATGCCCGGGAAATATTCCGCAACCATCGCGCGCGACAGACCCACGGCTTCGTAGTTCAGCCCGCCACGGTAGGACGACAGGACCGAGATACCCATCTTGGCCATGATCTTGAGCAAACCTGCATTCACAGCGTCTCGGTAACGACGCACAGCAACCATCAAGTCGTCATCCAGCAGGCCGCGTTCAATCCGGTTGGCAAGGCTATCCTGCGCCAAATACGCGTTCACGGTGGTCGCACCACAGCCGATCAAGACGGCGAAATAATGGGGGTCGACACATTCGGCGGACCGGACGTTGATGGAACAGAATGTCCGCAACCCTTTGGCTGTCAGCCCCGAATGAACCGCACTTGTCGCGAGGATCATCGGCATCGCGACGCGGTCAGCTGTCTGATGTTGGTCAGTCAGCACGATATGTCCCGCACCCGAGGAAACGGCATCCGCCGCCTCGGACCGGATGCGTTCCAACCCTGTGCGCAATGCGTCGGGGCCGGCCTTGAAGGTGCAATCAATAACAGTAACCGTATCCCCGAAATGGGTCATCATTTCGTCAAACTCGGCGTTGGCGACGAACGGGGTCTCAAGCTGCAAAATTTCGGTCTGGGATCCGTCCTCGTCCAGCACGTTTTTGAGGTTCCCGAAGCGGGTCTTGAGCGACATCACTCGACTTTCTCGTAGGCTGTCGATTGGCGGGTTTGTAACCTGAGAGAAATTCTGCCGGAAGAAATGGGAAAGCGGGCGATAGGTTTTGGACAAGACCGCAGACGGCGTGTCATCGCCCATAGACGCAATCATTTCCTTGCCGTCTTCGGCCATCGGCGCGAGTACCTGTTCCAGCTCTTCTATCGAATAGCCGGCAGCGGCCTGACGGGTGCGCAACTCTTCGCCGGCGAACAGGTTGGTCTCGGGGACATCGCGCATTTTCTCGGACAGGTGCACGATTTTTTTGGTCCACTCGCCGAACGGTTGGGCGGATGACAGTTTGTCCTTGAGTTCCTCATCGCGATACAGGCGCCCCTCGGTCATATCGACGGCGATCATCTGGCCGGGGCCTAAGGCGCCTTTTTCCACGACCGATCCTTCGTCGACGGTAATCATTCCAACCTCGGATCCGGCGATCAGCATCCCGTCGCCAGTGACAACATAGCGAATTGGCCGCAGTCCGTTGCGATCCAAACCGCCGCACACCCAGCGCCCATCAGTCATCGCCAGCGCAGCTGGTCCGTCCCAAGGTTCCATCACAGCGTTACAGTACCCATACATGTCCTGCCATTCGCGCTTCATTTCGACGGCTTGTTGCGACCATGCTTCGGGAACCATCATGGTTTTGGCCATCGGAGCATTACGGCCAGCGCGAACCAGAACCTCAAAAACAGAGTCTAACGCTGACGAATCCGATGCGCCTGCAGGAATGATTGGTTTGATATCCTCGGCCTTGTCGCCAAACGCACTAGAGGCCATGCGGATTTCGTGGGAACGCATCCAGTTGACATTGCCTTTGAGGGTGTTGATCTCGCCGTTATGGGCCAACATCCGGAACGGCTGGGCCAGGTGCCATTGTGGGAATGTATTGGTAGAATACCGTTGGTGGTAGATTGCAAATGCGGATTTGAATCGCGCATCCATCAGGTCGGGGTAGAATTCGGCCACTTGTTCAGCGAGCATCATACCCTTGTAAATTATCGATCGGCAGGACATCGAACAGAAATAGAAACCGGCAATTGTGGCGGCTGCTTTCTCGATACGGCGACGGATGATATACAGCTCGCGCTCGAACTGTTCCTCGTCGATGCCCTTTTCGTTGCGGATAAGGATCTGTTCGATTTCAGGGCGTGTTGCATTGGCCTTGTCGCCCAAGCATCCGTTGTTTACCGGCACATGCCGCCATCCGTAGATGTAGTGCCCCATGCGCAGGACCTCGGTCTCGACAATCGTCCGGCACGTCTCTTGGGCGCCAAAGTCGGTGCGGGGCAAAAACACCTGACCGACTGCAATTAATTTGTCATCAGGTTCGTGACCTGTGCGACGGATTTGATCTTGAAAGAACGGCACCGGTATTTGCACGTGGATTCCCGCGCCGTCGCCTGTCTTGCCGTCGGCGTCGACGGCTCCACGGTGCCAAATCGCCTTTAGCGCGTCGATGCCTTTTTCGACTACATCACGGGACGCGGTGCCATCAATCGCGACCACGAGGCCAACACCACAAGAGCTATGCTCGTCTTCGTCGGCATAAAGACCGTTTTCAGCCATCCAGGCGCGTTTTGCTTCTTCGGCCTCAGCCCATTTTGCGTCAAACTGTGTCATGTGTGATCTCCTACGATGTGCGGGGCGGCGGATAACATCACGCCGCAGCCATGTTTTGGCCGTGTGGAAAGGAATCCCGGCTCACCCGGGTAAATAAATTCGACGGGTGTGTCGTCTTTTTCAAAGCTGTCGGTCGGGGTTGTGGTCGTGCCTGTCCCCGACACGAACATCTGCCAGTCGCGGCTAATGAATTCGTTGCCTTGGCTGGTCCAAAGGACCGTACCGTCGGGCGTGGTCGCTGTGATTTGAAACGCCGTTTCCTGCAAAACGACTCCGTCGATTTCTACGTCACGTCCGGTCAGCGTGTCTGTGCCCTTGAAATGGGTTGGACCGTATTTGTCCGACAGCGTGACAAAGTCATAGTCGTCCCGGCCCGTCGCGATCAATTGCGAAAAGGATGCCGGATCGTTAGGCGCGGGTGCCAATCGTTCAGTGCTGCCAGCGCGCGCATGAAACGATTGGATCCATTGTGTTTCGGCGTCAATCATACCCAGATATGTCATGCCTTCTTCATCGAAACTAACGCGTCGTTGATGGCCTGACGGATCGGTGTCGCAGCGAAAATGATGATCGACGGAACAGCTCCGGTCTTGGACCGTTAGATAGGCATCGCATCCGGCAGGCAGGCGGAACTTGTCCGTCTGCTGCGCCGCGGCAGGGCTTGAGATCGCCAAAAATATGATTGCCAGCCTGATCACTGGTAGCTGCTCTCGATCACGCCGCATTCGTGTTTGGGCCGCTCAGAGAAGAATCCGTCCTCACCGGGGTAGATGAATTCAACCGGTCCGGCGTCGACGATTTCATCCGGTGTTTCGGCGTTCCAGAATTCGCCGAAAAAGAACAACCGGTGCTTGGCGCTAATATATTGACGCCCAGCACTGCGTTCGATCTCTTGACCGTTGGCATCCAGCGTGCTGCCGCCAAATTCGGTGCGTAGCAAGGTTTCGCCGTCGATCGTGACTTGTTCTCCGGTTAGGGAATCGAACCCGACGGTTGTCTCGTTTCCGGTTTCTTTTTCGATAGTGAATTCATAGGTATCAAGCCCGTTTTCAATCAACTCGGTCATTGATGCTGGGTCGGGGGCAGGCACGATTAGGTGCTCTGGTCCGGATGTTTTATATGTCTCTAACCACTGGAATTCGCGATCAACGCGCTGGATCGAGAATACACCACCTTCTGTGATCAAGGCGATCCATTTGTCGCCTACGGTATCGGCGTCGCATGTCCAGATATTGGTGACCAGGCATGTTTTGTATTGGACTGTCAGGACACCTTGGCACCCTTGCGGAACACCAAATGTTTGCGCGACCGTCAGGGTCGGTGCGGCAATTGCTACGGCAGTTAGTAATGCTTTCATCGCAGACCCTTTCATGGGTTATTCAGCAGCGACGCTATGCGATTGCGTGAGGTATCCGAGGATCGCGTTGGCCGCGTCGCGCCCGTCACGTATCGCCCAAACCACCAGCGACGCCCCGCGGACAATGTCGCCCGCTGCGAAAACGCCGTCCAGATTTGTTTGTCCCGTGTTCAGCTCGGCCTTGACCGTGCCCCACCGGGTCACTTCCAATCCGTCGATCCCCCAAAGTTTCGGGAGGTCCTCTGGCTCGAAGCCTAGCGCCTTGACCACGAGGTCCGCACCTTCGACATAGTCAGCCCCTTCGATCAGTTCGGGCGCCTGTCGGCCTGTGGCGTCCGGCGCGCCAAGGCGCATTTTTTGAACGTTGACGCCTGTTACATGCTCGCTGCCCTCAAACCCTGCGGGCGCGGATTGCCAGACGAATTCGACGCCTTCTTCCTCAGCATTCTGAACTTCACGCTGCGAGCCGGGCATGTTGGCACGGTCGCGCCGATAAAGGCATTTGACACTTGTGGCGCCTTGGCGAATGGCTGTGCGGACGCAATCCATTGCGGTATCGCCGCCGCCAATGACAACGACGCGTTTGCCGTCTGCGTTCAACTCGCCGCTCTCAAATTCTTCGACGATATCGCCAAATGATTTTCGGTTGCTAGCTGTCAGGTAGTCAATCGCACGGACAACGCCGTCAGTTTCACTACCAACGAGGTCCAAGTCGCGGGTTTGATAGACACCTGTGGCGATGAGCACCGCGTCATGTTTGCCTCGAATTGCGTCGAACGACAGGTCTTCTCCGACGTTGCAATTCAGGACAAATTCGACGCCCCCTTCGGCAAGCTGGTCCATGCGTCGCATGACAACATCTTTTTCGAGTTTAAAACCGGGAATCCCATACGTCAGAAGGCCTCCCCCGCGATCATAGCGGTCGTAGACGGTGACCTGCACGCCCTGTCGGCGCAGCACATCGGCGGCGGCCAAGCCGCCCGGCCCCGCGCCAATGATGGCGACACTTTCGGCGCGTTCGGTTGACGGTTTGATCGACGGGACCCAGCCATTTTCAAAGGCAGTGTCAGTGATGTATTTTTCAATCGATCCGATGGTAACCGTGCCGTGGCCGGATTGTTCAATAACGCAGTTGCCTTCGCACAGGCGATCTTGGGGGCAAATTCGGCCACAAATCTCGGGAAAAGTATTTGTCGCCTGACTGATCTCATAGGCTTCCTGCAAACGGCCCTCGGCTGTCATACGCAGCCAGTCGGGGATGTTGTTGTGCAGTGGGCAGTGGGTCTGACAATATGGCACGCCGCATTGGCTACAACGACTAGACTGCTCCGCAGCTTTTTCAGCCGCAAATTGCGCATAGATTTCGTCAAAATCCTGATTGCGATCATCGGCGTTCCGCTTGGGCGGCATCCCGCGACCGACCTGTGTGAATTTCAACATCTTCTGACCAGCCATCTAACTGCCCCTTATTCCCTGCAACTAAGAGTGTTTTAAGGGCGGGTAGGTCGGATGAAAAGTCAGCACTACTGACCTTTATTGCTGTTTTTTAGGTTTCTGCGTGGCGGTTTGAGTAAAATTTCCATAATTTAGGTATGCAATGCTTACCTAAATTCAATTCATACCGAATAAATCAGCGCCAGTGCCGCAGTGCCCACAACGATTCGCCACCATCCAAACAGGCCATACCCCCGCGTTGAAACATAGTTCAAAACCCAGCGCACTACGATCAGGGCGGTCACGAAAGCCGCGATCAAGCCCAGCGCGATCTCGCTCACAGCTGTGAAATCCAAAACGTCGCGGCTTTTATATAGGTCATAGCCGAACACGCCGAACATCATCGGGATCGACAAAAAGAACGAAAATTCGGCCGCGGCACGTTTGCTGACCCCCAGCAATAGCGCCCCGACGATTGTCGACCCTGATCGGGACGTTCCAGGGATCAAGGACAGGCACTGGAACAGGCCGATCCCAAATGCCGTTTTGACAGGCAGACGCATCGCGTCGCCATGCACTTCGGTCAGGTTCATCCGGTCGACGAGCAGCAAGATCACGCCGCCCACAATCAACATCACCGCAATCAGCACAGGGGTCTCAAACAGGACCGTTTTGATCAGATCGTGCATCAGCACGCCCAATATCACTGCCGGCAATGCAGCCACAATGATCGACACAATAAACCGACGCGACGCCGGATCACTGCGCGCCGTGGCGACAGCCCCCCATAGTCGAGAAAAATACAAAACAACCAACGCCAGAACCGCGCCGATCTGGATAACAACTTCGAATGTATTCCCAGCAGAATCGAACCCCAGAAAATGCCCGACAAGCAGCAGGTGTCCGGTTGACGAAACTGGGATGAACTCGGTCAATCCTTCTAGGATACCCAGAAGGATCGCGATGATCGTGCTGTCCATCGCCTAGCTGTTCCGCAGATGCTTGGCCGATTCCTTGAGCGCGTTGAACTGACCCGACGGTCGAAAACGCCATAGATAGTCGGGCAGGATCGCTTCCATCGCTTTGGGGCCAATGCCCAAATCGGCAAAACCTTGTGCGCCCTCGGAAACCACATTGTCGATCCCCAGGTTGATAAGCTGGTCCTTGGTAAAGGGGGCTTTGATAATGCCGATGGTCATAATTTGAACCGCGCCCATAATCGGCGCCATGATACGCGCGACCGCGAACGGTATGTTTGCGATCAGTCGGCGGCGACGCACGATGTGCAACATCCGCCCCATCAAGCCGCGCAAGGTATCTGCATCCGGCCCACCGAATTCAAAGACACCCGTCGCGTCACCGACCACACCATGCACGACCGCCTCGGCCACGTCATCAACATAAACAGGCTGAAAGCGCGTTTCAGCGCCGACAACAGGCAAAACCGGACCAAAGCGTGACATGCCTGCGAAACGGTTAAAGAACGTATCCTCGTCACCGAACATGACAGACGGGCGCACAATCATTGCGTTAGGGAAATGCGCAAGAACGGATGCCTCGCCTTCGGCCTTGGTGCGGGAATAGTCGCTGGCGCCCTCGGGGTCCGCACCAATTGCAGAAATATGCACCATCTTGGACACGCCAGCCTCGGCGGCCAGACGGGCCACCCGCGCGGCGCCTTCGGCTTGAACAGCTTCGAACGTGTTTTTGCCCGTTTCGGTCAGCACGCCAACGCAGTTCACAACAACATCAGATCCGGCAACAACCGAGGCAACCGAGGCATCGTCGCGAATATTGCACAAAACAGGTTCGACCTGCCCCACGACACCATAGGTGCGCACGAACATCGCCTCATTGGGGCGACGAACAGCGACACGAATGCGCCAACCTTCTTTTGCCAGACGGCGGGCAATATAGCGCCCCAAAAAACCAGAGCCTCCGACGATGGTAACCAGCTTGGACATGACAACAGCCTCTTTGTTCAGTTGGGCACGGGTTTACCCCTGCGCGGGCTGCCAGACAAGGCGCAACACGCACCCGCGATAGTTTAAAAACATGACCCTTACAGGTTACCAGTCGGTCAACATGCAAAAACGTCACCGAATCGCGTTGACAGTGCGCCTGCCCTTACTTAAACGACCCCTCACGTGATCTGTGCCCAGATGGCGGAATTGGTAGACGCGCCAGCTTCAGGTGCTGGTGTCTGTAT